>JBBSII010000111.1:0-9544 GCA_038232175.1 Thermomicrobiales bacterium | reverse complement strand
GCTGCGGGCATCAGGATCGTGAACGTCGTGCCGACGCCGAACGCGCTGGCGAAGGTGATCGTGCCGCCCTGCAACTCGATCATCCGCCTGGAGAGCGCGAGGCCGAGGCCGGTGCCGTTGTACCGGCGGCTGAGGGAGCCGTCGATCTGGCGGAACTCCTCGAAGACTTTGGGTGCGTCCTCATCCCGGATGCCGATGCCGGTATCCGTCACACGAATGCGCGCCCAATCGCCGGCGCGGTCGGCGTGGATTGTGACGTGACCGCCGTCCGGCGTAAATTTGTTCGCGTTCGACAGGACATTCAGCACGACCTGATGGAAGCGGGCGCGGTCCGCGAAGATTGGGGGCGTATCGAGGGCAATGATGATGGAGAGTGTCTGGTGATTGGCGAGGAAAAGGGGCGTCATCAGGCGTTCCGCCTCCGCCAACTCCGCCGCGACCGGGAACGCCTCGGGGCGCATCTCCATTTTACCGGACTCGATCTTCGCGACATCCAGCACGTCGTTGATGAGCGAGAGCAGGTGCTGCGCGCTCGCGTGAATGTCCGAGAGGCATTCGTGCCGCTCATCCTCATCGATGACAACATCATCTTCGAGCAACTCCGAGAAACCGATGATCGCGTTCAGCGGCGTGCGCAGTTCGTGGCTCATCGTCGCGAGAAACTCGCTCTTGTGCTGGTTGGCGGCTTCGAGATCGCCGTTCAGCCGCTGCAACTCCAGCACTTGCGTCTGCACCTGCTCGTACAACCGCGCATTCGCGACCGCGACCGCGACCTGCGCGCCGTACCGTTCGAGGCGCTCGGCATCGCGCAAGGTAAAGACGCTCGCGTCGCTGTGGATGAGGTAGAGCGTGCCGATGACCGCCCCCGCGACGACGAGCGGCGTCCCGAGGATGTTGCGCATCTGGTGCGCGACGCTCGGAACTGCGGGGTGCTGCCGATCCGTCCATTCCGGGTCCGTCAGCACATCCCCGATCAGTACCGTCCGCCGCGACTGGACGATCTCCCCGTTGACGCTGCCAACAACTGGAATGCGGATGCCAATCTGCGACTCGATAAACCCGAACCCCCCGACGACGCGGAGCATCTCCCCGCCCGGTTCGAGGAGCGAGACCGCGCCCGCCGCCGCCGGGATAATCCGGCGAATCTCCGTCAGGACGCGCGGCAGCACTACGTCGATATCGAGCGACGCACCGACGGCGATACCGATCTCCTGCAACGTCTCCAGGTCCGCGTTGAGCGACTGGAGCGTCTGCACCTGCTCATGTACCCGCTCATACAACCGCGCGTTCACCACCGCGATCGCCATGTGCGCGGCGTACCGCGCCAGCCGCTCCTCATCCTCCGCCACGAAGACATCGGCCATGCTGTGCACCAGATAGATCGTCCCGATCACCTCCCCGGCAGCAATGAGCGGCGTGCCGAGTAGGTTACGCATCGATGCCACGGCGGATGGAGCGGCGGGGTGCGCCCGCCGCCGCCAGTCGGGGTCATTGACGTAATCCCCCACACGGATCGTCCGGCGGGTGCGAACGATCTCGCCATTGATGCTCCTGGTGATCGGCATGGACTCGCCCACCCGCGACTCCGGGAAACCGAAACTGCTGACGATCCGAAGCGTGGCCGTGCCCGGCTCCACGAACGTGACGTAGCCCGCTTCGGCGGGGATGATGCGATGGATCTCGCTGAGCACGCGATTGAGCACGGCGGGGAGGTCGAGCGTCCCCGTCGTCACGATACCAACCTCACGCAGCGTTTCGAGTTCATCGTTGAGCCGCTGGAGTTGGGAGACCTGCTCGACGCTCTGCGTGTAGAGGTGCACAGTCCGCACCGCGACGCCCATCGCCGGCATGAACCGGACGAGGCGGGCGAGGTCTGCGGTGGAGTAGCCGTCGATCTCGTCACGCGCGAGGTAGAGCACCCCGACGATCTCCTCCATCGCGTGCAACGGGACGGCGATGATCGAACGGCTCACACCGCTCTTCATTTTGGCGCCCTCGTACGCAATCGCGAGCCATTCGCGTGCGGACGCGAGGTTCGTCACGAGGGCGGGTTCGTTGTCGGTGAAAACGCGGCCGATGATGCTGCGCTCGACCGGGATTTCGGTGCCCAGCGCGTGAATGTTCCGCGTGCCGCTCAGGCTCACTACGCGCAAATGCGCCCGATCTTCCGTGGGCAGCGCGACGAAGGCCGCATCGTACGGGACGACCCACACAATTTCATCGAGGATGCGGCGCAGGACGTCCGGGAGGGTCAGCGAACCGGCGAGGGCGATCGTCACTTCGTTGAGCGTTGCAAGTTCCGTCACGCGCTGCTGCATCTGCTCGTGGAGGTGCGCGTTCCGCACCGCGACGGCGATCTGGTTGCTCACGGTCTCCGCCAGCGCGATCTCGTCCGGCGTGAAGGCGCGCGCCGCGCGCGTCGCATCCAGCCCAATGGTGCCGATCATGTCATCGTCCAGGAAGATAGGCACGAACAAGGCGGATTGAACACCGTCGGCATCGAGGATGGTGCGCTCATCGTCCGACAGGCGCGGGTCCGTCCGCACGTTCGCAATTGCCAGCGGGCGATGGTGTTCCCGCATCCAGCGCAGGCTCTCCGCCCCATCGATGGAGAGGCGGAGGTCGTGCCGCTGGGGCCGCCGCGCATAATCCGCGACGAGACGCCACGCGCGCCCCCGGTCGTCGATACGACCGATGCCGCCCCCGTCGCAATGGAGGAGCGGAACGAGCGTATCGAGCGCGTACCGGATGATCGTCGATACATCCGTCGTCGCATTGACGCGCAGCGCGAGGGCGTTGATCGCCGTCAGCGCGGCATTCGTTTCTTCCAATTCCTGCCGCGCCAGCACATGCGCCGTCGTCTCCGTCGAACTGAGCATCACGGCGTAGCACTGACCGCCATCGTCGTAGAGCGGGGCGATGTCGTAGTCCCAGTAGGTCCGGCCCCGCGCGAAGCGGTCGTAGGGCCGCTCCGCGACATGCACCGGTTGACCGGTGCGCGCGATCTCCTCGATGGTACGGGCAAACGTCCCCTCCTCTTCCGGGGAGAAGACATCCGCGATCTGACGGTTGGTGAGATCACCGCCCCACCATTCCGGGTCGAGCAGGCGTGTCGCCTGCTCGTTCGCGAGCAGGATGCGCATGCTGCCGCGCTCGATGACGATGACGCCAACGGGCGCGGTCTTCAGAATTGTCGCGAGGAGTTCGTTCCGCACATCCGCTTGCACGCTCACTCCACTCCGCACACCGTCTCTCCCACTCTGTCATCCCGTCATGAAACGAGAGTAGCATCCAACAATTGACTTGCCACCACAAGCACGTCACTCGCTTGAACGTCGGTGAGACAGTTTCGTGACGGGCAACCATTCGGCCTGCCAAGCGTGTACCCGGTGTAAAAGCACGGCGAGCACGGGATCGTGCTGCGCACGACGACGACCCGCGCGCCCGGTGGAACGTCGAGGGCGCCGGGGTTGCATTCGGTCGCCGCGTACGGCGCCCACGCGTGGTGGTTCGAGGGGCCGAAGACGATGACGGAGGGCGCGCCGACCGCCGCCGCGAGGTGCGCCATGCCCGTGTCGCTGCTCACGTAGAGCGCCGCGCCCGCATAGATCGCCGCCGTGGTGGCGATGTCGGTCGAGCCGGTGAGGTCGAGTGCCGGGGTCGCGCCGAGGTGGTGCAGCAGTTCCACACCGGCATCCCGCGCGACCGCGTCGCGCCCGCCGGTGATGACGAGTGCGTACCCATCGGCGGCGAGCGCCTGCCCAACCGCCGCGAGCCGGGCGAGGGGCCACTGGCGCACCGGCCCCGCCGCGCCGATGCCCGGCCCGACGCCAGGGTGCAGCGCGACGTACGGCGTGCGGTCGCCGATCACCACGCGGGCGGCGGCGAACGCCTGCGCGGAGACGAGGAAAGTCGGTTCCGTATCGTCCGTCGTCGCGCCGAGGAGCGCGGCGACATCGAGCCAGTACGCCCACTCCGGCTTCGCACCGAAGCCATAATCGCGGCTCGTGTGTGTGAGGAAACTCCCCCGCCCATTGTCCAGCCCCGCGCGGATCGGCGCGCCGGTGGCGAAGGCGAGCGCGCGATATTTCAGCGCCCCGAACGGCGTCGTCAGGTGATGGAAGAAGACGACGGCATCGTACCGCCGTGTGCGTAGCGACTGGCCGAACCGCGCGAGGTCGCGCAGCGCACCGGCGTCCGCGAGGCCGCGCGGCGAATCGAACGCCTCCTTCGCAAGCGTCAGGATTGACGAGACCGCCGGTTCATGCTCCAGCACGACCCGCGCCCCCGGCGTGACGAGCGCGTCGATCGCCGCGTCCGGGAACGTCGCGCGCAGAGCGCGGATTGCTGGGAGCGTGCCGATGCAGTCGCCGATGTCCGAAATCTTCACGACGAGTACCCGTTGCATCCCGTCCATCATCGCGCTGCCCTTTCCAGCGCCGCGAGCGTCTCGCGCGCGCAGCGTTCCCACGTAAAGGTTGCCGCCCGCGCCCGCCCCGCGTCTCGCAGGCGCGCGCGTAGCGCGGGGTCGGTCAGCACGCGAACGAGCGCGGCCCCAATCGCCGCTTCATCGAGCGGATCAACGAGCGCCCCGGCGTCCCCGACGATCTCCGGCAGGCTCGTCGTGTTTGATGCGACGACCGGGACGCCGTAGGCCATCGCCTCCAGCGCGGGCATCCCGAACCCCTCATACAATGACGGGAAGGCGAACGCCTCCGCGCCCGCGTAGAAGGCAGGGAGCACGGCGTCCGCAACGTACCCCGCGAAATAGGCGCGATCCGCGATGCTGCACGCGGTCGCCTCCGCGCGAATCGGCTCGGTGAGCCAGCCAAGCCGCCCAACGATCACCAGCGTGTGCGGCAGGCCGACATCGACCACGGACCGGAACGCCCGAATCAAGCGCTGGAGGTTCTTCCGGGGTTGTACGGTGCCGACGAAGAGGACGTATGGTCGCGGAATCCCCTGTAGGTGCGTGCGTTCCTCGCCGTTTCCGTCGTCCGAGCAGAGAGGCGCGGCGCGGACACCATGATGCACGACGGCGATCTTCTCCACCGGCACATGGAGCAGGTTCACGAGATCGTCCCGCGTCGCCCCAGAGACGGCGATCACCCGACGGGCGGCGCGGACGCTCCAGCGCGTGGACCACCGCAGGTAGCGGCGGGCGGCGGGCGTGTGCGCCTCGGGGAACCGCAGGTAGCCGAGATCGTGGATCGTCACCACCGTGCGGCGCGGATGGATCGCGGGCACGACGTGTGCCGGGACGAAGAGCACGTCCGGTCGATAGCGCAGCATCTCCCACGAGAGCCGCGCGTGCGTCCAGAGGTGGGGGAATGGGATGCTCCGCCACTCCCAGCATGGCGGCAGGGGCAGCAGATCGTCCGGCGGTGGGCCGGGCGCGTACAATCGCCACTCGTGCGGCGTCTCCAGCGCCATCAGCGCGCGGAGGAGCGCGACGCTGTATTGCTCCGTGCCCGTCCGTTGCGCGGGCAGCGTCCGGCTCGCATCGACGCCAATCAGCAGACGGCGGGGCATCCTACGACCGCGCGACCGCTGGGAGCGCCAGCAACCGCTCCGCGACCACGAGCACATCCGCTACTTCGAGGATCGTCAGGCAGGGCGGCGCGGGCGGGCGGCTGAGCGAGAGGTCGCCGCAGCCGAGGCATGGGATGTCCCGACGATCCGCCGTGATCGCGACATGCCGCGCCGGGTCGCCCCACGGGCCGTACTGCGCGACGTCGGCGGGGCCATAGAGGTGAATCGTCGGCGTGCGGACGGCGACCGCCAGATGGAGCGACCCGCAGTCCGGCCCCAGCACCAGTGCGGCGCGCTCGTACACCGCCGCGAGCGTCGGGAAATCGGTCCTGCCAACGAGATCGAGCGCGGGATGCGTCATCGCCGCCGCGACTTCCGCTGACAACGCTTCGTCGCCCGGCGCGCCCGTCAGCACGATTGCTGCGCCGTATCGGGCCGCGAGGGCGTCCGCCACCTGCGCCCATCGCTCCGGCAGCCACCGCTTGACGGGCGCGCCCGCGCTCGGGTTGATCGCGATGAGCGGCGTGTCGAGACCCCATCCTTCCAGTAACGCCTCTGCACGCTCCCGCGCCGCCTCCGGCACGCGGAAGACGAGTGGGTGCGCGCGCATCAGGTCGGCGTCGCGGGCAGGCAGGGCGCGGGGTGATTTGCCCGTCGCGCGGGCGATCAACGCCTCGACAAGGAGCAGGTTCGCGCGCGCCGCGTGCATCCGGGGGACGTACGGCAGGCGGTGATTGAGCGCGGGCCGCGTGTCCCGATGATCGAACCCCATCACGAGCGGAATGCGCGCCACGCCCACCGTACCGCCGCCCCACCAGTGATCGGGCCGGAGGATGAGCGCGGCGTCGTAGCTCCCCTGCTTCAGGTGCTGCGCCATGAACCAGAGATCGACGTAGGGGCGCACCGGATGCGGCTTCGGCCCGCGCGTGATGCCGGGGAAGGCGTGCGCCTCGACCGTCACCCCCTCCGGCCCGTTGAACGCGACCGGGCACGATGACGGATCGACGTAGAGCGTCACCGCAACATCGGGTAGCGCCTCCCGCAGCCGCGCGAGGGCGGGTGTCAGCAGCAGCACATCGCCGAGATGATCGGGGCGAATGAGAACGACGCGGCGCACCGCTTCGAGCGGCGGGGGCTTCCAGAGTTGAACGAACAAGCCGCCAATGCGCATCATGCCCCGGCGGGCGTAGTACTGAAGATTCAAACAGGCACTCCCATGAGTCGATCCGCCGCCGCGCGGACATCCGCGACGGTCACGGCGTCCATGCATCGTATCGTACCGCAGGTGCACGCGAGCCTGCCACGCCGGAAGCAGGGTGACCACGGCACGCGCCCAACCGCCATCATCCCCCGCCCGCCGTAGAGGCCGTACTGCCGCGCGTCGGTCGGCCCGAAGATGCAGAGCGTCGGCGCGCCCGCCGCGAGCGCACAATGCGTCACGCCCGTGTCGTTGCCGACGTAGAGTGCGGCGTGTTGCGCCAACGCCCCCAACGCGCCGAAGTTGAGCGTCCCCGTGAGGTCAACGGACGGCCCATGCATCACCCCACGCACCGCGCGCACCGCGTCCGCGTCCGTCTCCGCGCCGACGAGCAGCACCGTCCCGCCATGTGTGTCGCGCAGGCCGTCCACGAGTTGCGCGAACCGCTCCACCGGCCACCGCTTGGGCGACAGCGTCATGCCGGGGTTGACGCCACCACCCGGATGGATCACCCAGAGCGGCGACGCCCATCCACATTCCGCGATCAGCGCGCGCACCCGCTCGACAGCAGCAGCGGGCGGGCAGTAGACCGTCCCCTGCCCCGGCACCGGCGGCGTGCCAATCGCCGCGCCAACGCGCGCGTACAGGTCCGCTTCATGGATGCGGTGATCGTCCGGCTCGACGGGAACGCGGTCGGTATAGAGAAAGCCCCGCCCCTCGCTGTCTAAACCGGCACGGCGCGGAATCCCCGCCAGCGCGACGAGTAGCCCGCAGACCGGCGACCGATCCGGCACAACTGCAACGTCGAACGCCTCCGCACGAAGTCGGTTCGCCCATTCCCGCAGGCCGCGCGGGCCAATCCGCGACGGCACATCGAGAATCATATCGACATGCGGATTGTCCGCGAGCACCGGTGCGGACCACGCACCCGTCGCGACCGTGATATGGCTCATGGGATATGCCGCCTTGAGCGCGGCGAGCAGCGGCGTCGTGAAGAGCAGATCGCCCATGCAGCACGGCTTCAGCACGAGGATGCGGCGCGGCGTCGGCCATGCCCCCCGATGCGGCGGGCGCGTCAGCGGCCAGCAAAGCCGCCCAAGTAGCCGGCAGACTACCCCAACACCTGCATCCCGCGCCCGCTCCGACCATGCGATATCGAGCGGCGCCTTTTTCTTGCGTTGAAGGGCCGGTATCAATTCCTCACCCCCCGGCCCCTCTCGTACGGAGCCATCGCCCAAAGGCTTCGATACAGCAAGTTCACGGCGGCGATGGAGAGGGGGGTGCCATACCGAGTCAACCCGTTGTTCCCCTCTCCTCCCCCTTCCCTGTGGGGTTCAGGGGCGGACAGTTTGCGAAAGTGACCATAAGGATTGCGCCTGATACCAGCGCTCCGACCAACTCAACGCATTGATCTCCGGCAGATGCCACTGCACCCGGCGCCGTTTGCGTCGGCCATAGAGACACGTCCGTATCGCAACAAGTCCCAGGGTGAACAGGCTTTCCCGCGCGGGGCGCGGGTGGGGTGCCCGGCCCGGTCGCGGTCGCGCTGCCAGCCGCCCCAGGCAGGCCCGCGCTTCCACCACACCGAGACAGAGGGCCAAGAGGCTCGCCCACGCCATCGCCAGCAGTAGCACCGCGTGATGGGCCAGTCCCTGCACCTGACTCTCCTCCCATTGCCACCCCCGTTTCTTATCACTGCGAAAGCCCGGCTCAATCCAGAAGCGACGCGCGTAGGTATCGAGGACTTGCCAGCGCGCCGCCCCGTCAGTGATCACCACCAATGCCTCCGCCTCCCCGGTTCCCCAGCACGCGACGAGCCGCACGCGCCGCCAGCCTGCCTGCTTGAGCACCCAGCCTCCTCCCTTCCACTGCTGTCCCACGCCCCCGACCCGCCGGGCGAGATACTCCTTGAGCGCCCACTCGCGCCCCCGCGCGTCGCGGAAGCGGTGGCTGCCGGTCGTGGTGATGCGGATCGCCCAGTGCCAGCCATAGGCGGTAAGCCGATCAAGAAAGGGAGCGATGGCGTAGAAGCGATCCGCGACGATCCAAACGGGGAGACCAGCGGGCAGCAGGAGGGCGAGGCGAGCGAGGAGGGCATCGACCATCGCCCAATACGCGCCCTCCGGCAGGGGAACGTTCTGCTCCCAGATGGTCCAGACGAGCGGCACGGTATTGCCCCAGTAGGGCAGGCTGGCGCGGAAGAGGTGGAGGACTTCTTCCTTGCTGCTCTCATCAATCGCCACGATGATGCGCCCTTTGTGTGTGACCGACGGCCACGCGATGACCGAGTGAAGCAGCGGCTGGTAGCACTCTTCAGCGATGAGCAACGGATCACTGAGCGTGCGGCGCAAGCGACGCCCGACGTGTTCGGCAGTGACGGCGGCGGTGAGGTTGAGGGCGAAGAGTTCGGTGGCGATGCGGGCGAGGACGGTCGATTGGGCAGCGACGAGCCCGGTGACGAGGAGCGCGAGGCGGCGCACTGAGGGGAGTGGCAGCCGCGCTGGGGCGGTCGTGGCCTGAATGCGTTGGCTGATGGTGTGATAGAGTGGGAGCGAGGCGGACATGGAACAACCTCCTGCGACAGGGTGGATTCGGTACCCATACTGTAGCAAGAGCGATCCATCTCCGCCTCTTTCTCCCTAAACTGACAAACTGTCCGCCCCTGAACCCCACGGGGAAGGGGCCGGGGGTTAGGGCTTATCCCAGTAGTCGGGTGATTTTTCCGAGGAGTGCATCGATTGCGAATGGCTTTTCCAGCGTGTCATAGCGGGCGGAGGACAGTTCATCGGTGCGCGTGCGGATCGCGCCGACATC
>JBBSII010000110.1:0-9563 GCA_038232175.1 Thermomicrobiales bacterium | reverse complement strand
GGTCGCGTCACCGGACGGTCAGTGGGTCTACAGCCTTTATCTGAACGAGGCGAAGGGGCCTTTCATCCACATGCTCAATCTGAATGGCCGCTACGCGATCTGCGTCTTCCTGCCGACGACGGACAAGGAGAACCTCTCGAAGCAACTCCTCTGGTCGCTCGCCCAGACACGGGATGGCCAGTGGCTCTACGCCGTTAACGGCGCGCTCGGCATTGTCTCGGAAGTTGACCCGAATCAGCTGCAAGTCCGGCGCACCGTCACCCTGCCGATGGCGGCAGCAAGCGCACTGGGGATCGTCGCGCGCGTCGGCACCTGGCTGAGGCCGAGCGCGAGCGCGAAGGGCAGCGGCCCCAGCGGTGGCGCGGCGCTGACGCCGGATAGCGCGATACTCTTCGTGATCGCGGAGCACGGCCTGTTCGCCGTCAACACGAGCGATCTTGCCCTGCGCGGCCATTACCTGTCAGATATGCCGCTCAGCAGCATCAACCTCAGCCCCGACGGTGTGCGCCTCTATGCCGTCAGCGAGGAAAAGAGCAAATTGCTCTCGCTCGACGCCGCGACCGGCGGCACGATCAGAGAAATCGCGGGCGCAACCCATCCATGGGGCGTGCTTGGCGTGGGATAAGAGCCGGTTGCTCTTCCTCACCCCCGGCCCTTCTGCATCGCTCTCTGGCTTCGACACCCTCAATTCACGGCGGCGATGGAGAGGGGAGGGGACGGTTCCGCGATCGGCTCGAGTGCTACCCATCCCCGGATTCTTACAGCGATGCATCCGTTCCGACGATGAGGCTCTCGCCCGTCATGAGGGCAGGTTGTGGGATGCCGAGCAGGTGGAGGATGGTCGGTGCAATGTCCGCGAGCCGACCATGCGAGCGTAATTTCGCCCCCGATGGCACGCCCGGACCGGTGAGGAAACAGAGGACGGGGTTGAGCGTGTGCGCCGTCATCGGCGTGCCGTCCGGCGCGATCATCTCTTCGGCGTTGCCGTGATCCGCCGTGATGAGCGCCGCGCCGTTCGTGCGCGCCAACGCTGCGAGGATGCGTCCGACGCACGCATCGACCGTCTCCACCGCCGCAATCGCGGCGGGGAGCACGCCCGTGTGCCCCACCATGTCCGGGTTCGC
Organism: Thermomicrobiales bacterium; assembly: GCA_038232175.1. Taxonomy (GTDB): domain Bacteria; phylum Chloroflexota; class Chloroflexia; order Thermomicrobiales; family JALYUS01; genus JALYUS01. The sequence continues at coordinate 8,439 of JBBSII010000110.1, read as the reverse complement.
GAAGTTGACGAGAGCAAAGGCGTACTGCCCGCTGGCAATCGCCGCGACGACCGCGTCCGCGAGGGCATCGGCGCTCATCTCCGGTTGCAGGTCGTACGTCGCCACTTTGGGCGACGGAATCAGCCGCCGGTCTTCACCGGCGAACGGCTCCTCCCGACCGCCATTAAAGAAAAAGGTGACGTGCGGGTACTTCTCCGTCTCCGCCGCGTGGAACTGCGCCAGCCCGCGCGCCGCCACGACCGCCGCCAGCGGATCGACGATGTTCCCCACCGGGAATGCGACGCCGACGACGGGAAAATCCGCCTCGTACTCCGTCATCGTGAAGAAGGCAATCTGCGGGTGCGCCGCACGCGGAAAGCCGACAAATTCCCCATCGATCAGCGCGTGCGACAACTCGCGGGCACGGTCGGCGCGGAAGTTGAAGAAGATCGCGACATCACCGTCCGCAATCGTGCCAACCGGGACGCCATCGCTATCCGTTATGACTGTCGGCAGGACGAATTCATCCGTCACGCCTGCCGCGTAGGAGCGCGCAATCGCCTCGTCCGCCGATTGCGCCGCCTCACCCACGCCGAGCGTCAGCGCGTCATACGCCTTCTGGACGCGATCCCACCGATTGTCGCGATCCATCGCGTAGTAGCGACCGGAGACTGTCGCGACGGCGCCGACGCCGATCTCCCGCATCCCGGCTTCCAGCGCCCGCATGTACCCCTGTGCGGATGCGGGCGGCGTGTCGCGCCCATCGAGGAAGGCGTGGACGGCGACCTTCGCCAAGCCTTCCGCGTGCGCCAGCCGGAGGAGTGCGAGCAGGTGCGCATCCTGCGCGTGGACACCGCCGGGGCCGATCAGCCCGAGCAAATGCAGCGTCACGCCGCGCTCGCGCGCCGTCCGCACCGCGCGGAGCAGCACGGAGTTCCGCAGGAAATCCCCGTCCTCAATTGCCAGGTCGATCCGCGTCAGCGTCTGATAGACGACGCGGCCCGCGCCGATGTTCAGGTGGCCAACTTCGGAGTTGCCCATCTGCCCGTCCGGCAGCCCCACCGCGCGCCCGAAGGGGATCAGTTCCGTTCGTGGAGCGGTAGCGCAGAGATGATCGAACGTCGGCGTGTTCGCGAGCGCGACGGCATTACCCGGCCCCGGAGGTGCGTCCCCCCACCCATCCATAATCACCAGCACCACCGGCCGAATTCCTTGCCCCGCTCCCTTAGACATATTTCTCCCCTATCGAAACAATTTGAACCGCGAAGGCACGAAGGACGCGAAGGAGAGAGGAGAAAACAAGAAACTCCTTCTTCTCCTCCCTTCTTCGCGTCCTTCGTGCCTTCGCGGTTCAATTCCCCGTTATCTCTTACGAATGCAGCGCGGTTGGCGGGTTGAGGGCGTCCGGGTCGTTGACTTTGTTGCGGAATTGCTGCGTCAGCGCGGCTTCCGTCTGCATCGCGGCGGCATCCCCGGCGGATTTCACCGCGTCGAGACGCCCGCGCATCCCATCCATGAACCCTTCATTCGCCCCGGCAGGATCGCCTGCGCCCGCGACGTATGCGGTCACCGCCGCACCGAGTAGCGCACCGATCGCCGCGCCAGCGACAAACTTCACGCCAATCAAGAGTGCTCGTCCCATGTGCATACCTCCATTCGTTGCTGACTGTCACGCACGTCGCGTACCATGATGCCCCGTAGGGATACTATACACACCGCAGTCGGCGCTATTCCGCCGTCAACTCGGCCACCGGCACCGGCAGCACAGGCGTGGCACGGCCACCGGGCGGGATGCGGAGGACGCGAAAAGACCATTCGAGCATTGGCCCCATGCCGAATGTGAACGCGAGCGTGCCGATGCCGATCTGCGAGCGGTCCATCGTGATGCCGAGCAGAAAGACCGTCCCCTCGATCACCGCGCGCGCCACGCCGACCCGCCACCCGGTCTTCCGCACGACCGCGAGCATGAACGAGTCGCGCGGCCCCGCGCCCAACCCCGCCTTGATGTAGATGCCCGACGACCATCCGAGCAGGACAACGCCCCCGATGAGCATCGGCAGCGCGACGGCGAGGCGATCCGCTTTCGGCACGCGCGCGGCGAAGAAGTCGAACCAGAGGCCGACGAAGACCATGTTGCAGACCGTCGCCAAGGCGGGCCGAATCCCCGCGCGCCACGCGACGAAGATCATCAGGCCGCCGACCGCGATGGACATCTGCCCCGGCGTGATCGGGATGTACTTCGTCAGCGCAATCTGAAAGATATTCCACGCATTCAGGCCGAGGCCGGAGCGGTAGCCAAGCACGAGCGCGAACCCGAACAGCATCAGGCCGATATTGAGCACCACCACGCGGAGCGCGAGGTTTCGCCAACTCCCGCCGGGCAGTTGCCATCGTGTGAAGATGCGTTGTGTGTCGCGAACCCGCATCCAATCCTCCTGGGCCATGATACACGTGGGGGCAAGGGCTCCGGGGGTGAGGTTGCCCCCCTACCGCGCCGGAGCCGCCGTGAGGCTGCGCGCGGTCTGCCAACGCCCGCTCCGGTATCGCCAGAGGTTGAGGCCGGAGGTCACGAAGGCGTCGAGGATCAGGCCAAGGTACGCGCCGGGGATGCCCCACCCGAGGACGACGCCGAAGAAGTACGCCGCCGGGATGCGCACAAACCACATGGAGAAGCCGGTGGAGAACATCGGCCAGCGCGTGTCGCCCGCGCCGCGCAGGCTACCCGCCAGCGTCAGCCCGACCGCCTGAATCGGCATCGAGAACGAGAGCACCTTGAGCGCGTGCGAGGCGATGTCGCGTATCTGGGGATCGCCCGCGCTGAACGGGATGACAATCCATGGCCCGAGGAAGAAATAGGCGACGCCCATCACCCCCATCCAGACGATGCAGGCGCGCGTCGCCACCCATGACGCGAGCGCGGCCCGCTCCGGCTTGCCCGCGCCGAGCGATTGACCGGTGAGCGTCAACGCCGCCGTGGAGAAGCCGAAGCCGGGGAAGAGCGTCATCTGCCAGAAGACGTTCGCCACCTGCTGCGATGCGTACGCCGTCGTGCCGAGGCTGACGATCACGACCGCGAAGATCGTCATGCCACCGGAGCGGAAGAGCGATTCCATCATGCTCGGCAGGCCGATATCGACGAGTTTCTTGATGGGCATCCAGCGCGGTCGCCAACCCGCGCGCCCGGAGATGCTCATGCCCCGCCGCCCACGCCAGACGATCGCCACGAGGACAATCGCCCCCACGAACCGCGCGACGATGTTGCCCCACGCCGCCCCAACGACGCCGAGATGCGGAAACGGACCGAGCCCAAAGATCAGCGGCAGCGACACCCCAATATTGATGAAGTTAATCGAGAGGGTGACGAGCATCGGCGTGCGCGTGTCGCCGGAACCGCGGAGGATGCCGCTGGAGATGAACATCGTGACGAGGAAGATCGTCCCCAGCGCCTCGATGCGCAGGAACTTCGCGCCCTCCGCGACGACGCTCGCGTCCGCGCCGATCAGCCGGATGAATTGCGCGCTGAAGAGAAAACCGAGGATCGCGACGATAATCGAGAGGATCAGCCCGACAAAGTAGGATTGCTTCGCGGCCACCGCCGCCTCGCGCGGGTTTCCGGCCCCGATGTTGTACGCGACGAGGACCGTTGTGCCCGTGCTGACGGCGAAGAAGGTCGAGATGCCGACCATCATGATCTGATTTGACACACCAACCCCGGCCAATGCCGCCGCGCCGAGGCGCGCGACCATCGCCGTCGTCGCGATCTGCACGAGCGACTGGAGCATGTTCTCCACGATGGAGGGCCACGCGAGCCGGAAGACTGTGCCGCGCAGCATCGCCGGGGTTTCGTTGTCCGGGATCACCCCACCAAAGCGGCGCGGCGGCACGGGCGCGGGCGCATCATTTTCAACATCACGCACGATATCAGTGGACATCTCGCGGTTATTTTCCGTCGCGGAGATTGCTGGAGAAGCCATGTACGGGGGTCCCTTCCGTTCCGCAGCCAACGGCGCACCGATCATGCCCGTGCTGGGAACACCATGGCGAGGGTACTACCGCACGTCGCATACCGTCAACGATTCTTCACCTGCGTCGCGGATACAAGAACGTTTCGTGCGCCTACTTATGACAAGGCACACGAATCTCCGTTTATTCCGGCGACACAGCAGCGGGGTGGGATCGGTCAGGACACGAGCGACGCAAGATCAACGGCGTATTCGGGTCGGAGGACCGTCGCGCCGCGCAGGTAGACGTGCCGGATGTCGCGCTGCGCCTTCTCGGTGTTGATGTGCAGCGTTACGCGGATGCACATGCCCAGTTTGCCCGGCACGTCCATCTCATGCGCGCACATCTGCGGCACATCGGCCCAGCCAACCTGCCGCGCCGCGAACGCGGGAAACTCGGCGGTGAGGTCGCGCGTCGTCGTCCAGAAAGCGCTGGCGATGTCGTCGGCGCTCAGTTGATTGGCGCGAACGAGCGCGTCGATCAACTCCTGCGTCGCCTCGATGATCTCCTCCGCCGTGTTTGCAGTCGCCGTCGTCGCCCCGCGCATACCCCGCACCGTCATCGCTCGTTCCTCTCGCTTCAGGACTGAGGGCCGAGGACTGAGGACTGAGTGGAATGCGTTCCCTTCTCAGTCCTCAGTCCTCAGTCCTCAGTCCTCCCCCTTCAGCCAGCGCACAAACGTCCCCGCGCCGCTCGCGCGTTCATCGGGCGCGAGTTCGTCCAGTCGAGAGACGAGCGCGCTGCCGACGGCCACGCCATCGGCCATCGCGCCGACGCGCGCGACATGCTCCGGGCGCGAGATGCCAAACCCGACCGCAATCGGGATGGAGACCTTCGCCCGCACGCGATCCAGGAACGGGCCGAGATCAGCCGCGAGGGCGTCGCGCGCCCCCGTCACCCCGGTCAACCCGACGCAGTAGACGAACCCCGTCGCGAGATCGGCGACTTGCGCGATGCGCCGTTCCGTGCTCGTCGGCGCGAGCATGGCGATCAGCGCAACACCGTGACGGTCGCACGCGGCGCGCAGATCGCCCGCCTCCTCCGGTGGGAGGTCCACGACGATCACGCCGTCCACACCAGCCCGCGCGCACGCCGCCGCGAACGCCTCGTCGCCCCGCTGCGCGATCGGGTTCGTGTAGCCGAGGAAGACGATGGGAGCGATCACACCGGCGGCGCGGAGGTCTCGGACGGCATCGAGGCAGACATCGAGCGTCACACCGTTCGCGAGCGCGGCCTGCGTGCTGCGCTGGATGACGGCGCCGTCCGCGAGCGGGTCGGAGAACGGGACGCCGAGTTCGACGATGTCCGCACCCGCCTCGATCAGCGCGGGGACGACCGCCGCGACCGTCGCACGGTCCGGGTGCCCGACGGTGATGTACGGGATGAACGCCGCCCGCCCCTCCCCCTTCGCCCGCGCAAACGCCTCCCGAATCCGCTCAATCCCCGTCATCGTCCCCGCTATCCTTTACGTACCGCGTCCTTCGCCCACACTCAGTACTCAGTACTCAGTACTCGTCACTCATCTGAGCGTCACGCCCAGCGCGTCGGCGACGGTGCCCATGTCCTTGTCGCCGCGCCCGGAGAGGCAGACGGCGATGATCGCGTCCTGCGGCATCGTCGGCGCAATCCGCATCGCGTGAGCGATGGCGTGCGCCGATTCGAGCGCGGGGATGATCCCCTCCGTGCGCGACAGCACCTGGAGCGCGTCGAGCGCCTCTGCGTCGGTCGCGCCGACGAACTGCGCGAAGTCCGTATCCGCCAGCCACGCCAGTTCCGGCCCGACGCCGGGGTAATCAAGCCCCGCCGAGATCGAGTGCGTCTCCATGATCTGCCCGTCGGCGTCCTGGATGACATACGAGCGCGAGCCGTGGAGCACTCCGACCCGACCGGCGGTGATGCTCGCCGCGTGTCGGCCCGTGTCGATGCCGTGACCTGCCGCCTCAACGCCGATCAGTTGCACGCTCGCGTCCGTCACGAAGGCGTGGAACATCCCCATCGCGTTCGAGCCGCCGCCGACGCACGCGAGCACGGCATCGGGCAGCCGACCCGCCTGTTCGAGCAGTTGCGCCCGTGCCTCCTGCCCGATCACCGCCTGGAAATCGCGGACGATCACCGGGTAGGGGTGCATCCCGGCGACGGTGCCGATGGCGTAGTACGTCGTGCCGACATTCGTCACCCAGTCGCGGATCGCCTCGTTGAGCGCATCCTTGAGCGTGCGCGAGCCGCTGCTGACGGGCACGACCTCCGCGCCGAGCAATTTCATGCGGAAGACGTTGAGCGACTGCCGGGCGATGTCCACCTCGCCCATGTAGACGATGCATTCGAGGCCGAGCATCGCGCAGACGGTCGCCATCGCGACGCCGTGCTGCCCCGCACCCGTCTCCGCGATCACGCGCGGCTTGCCCATCCGCCTGGCGAGCAACCCCTGCCCGAGCGCGTTGTTGATCTTGTGCGCGCCGGTGTGCGCGAGGTCCTCACGCTTCAGCCAGATCTGCGCGCCGCTGAGCCGCGCGGAGAGCGCCTTCGCGTGGTACGTCGGCGTCGGCCTGCCGATGAAGTGCCGCCGCAGTTCGCCCATCTCCGCGAGGAACGCGGCATCGTTGCGCGCCTCGGTATACGCCGCCTCTAACTCCGCGAGGGCGGGCATCAGCGTTTCGGGGGCGTACTGGCCACCGAACCGCCCGAACCGCCCCTGCGCGTCGGGGAACTGCGTCGCCTCTGGGAGCGTGCCGAGGTATGCATTTGCTGCCGTTACCGGTCGTGTCTGGGACATCGCATTCGTCTCTCTTGTGGAATCAAGTCCGGGCGCGTCACCGCGCGCCGGGTAGTGTAGCACAGCGCGTGTCATTGACCGAAATATGCGCTACACGTCGTTTTCAGACAATTCGGCCTACTTCAGGAGGTGCCGAAGCAGGCCGAGTTTCAAAGGTCTATTGCTATGTATCGGGACAGAGAGTCGCACAGACAACCCAGGCTTGCTGTAGATATGGTGACTGCCTGTTACTCGCTTCAGCATCCATCCGTGTACTGCCGCGAGTTCCTTGCCCGATACGGATTTCATACCGCGATCTCAAGAACCCGATCATGCCCCTCAAGCGGCGTAGGTTCCAGATCGACGGACAAACAAGCCTCAACCGCATCATAGAGATTTTCCAGGAGGTCTTCGAATGTTTCGCCTTGGGTTGCACAGCCGGGAATCGCAGGCACATCGGCCCACAAACCACCTTCCTCCGCGTCATGGACAATAACGCTGATTTTCATCTTCGTTCACTCCTTGTTCTTCTTGATCCTCGCATATGCACCGCCTCGTCATTGTACAGCGTTCCAGCCACAAATGAGCGCTTCTCTATTCATCGATACCGATGCGGCGCATCCACGCCGCCGTCCAGCGCCGGAGCGGGTCGAGATCGCGCGATTGGATTGTACGGCCTGGCAGGCCGACTTTGCGCTCCTGATCCCGCACCGTCTGCGCCCCCGCCAGCGCGTAGAACGGCCCCATGTCGCGCACCGGCCCCGCGACCCACTGGTAGCCGTACCACCACGCCCGCAGAAAGAGGCGCATGGCGGCGGCCTCATGCGGGCGTACGGAGACGGTGGGCCGGAAGTGGAGCAGCACGGCCGTCCGCGCGAGATCGGCGCGCGGGTCGCCCGCGCGGGCGTTGGGCCAGTCGAGCACGCCGGTAATGTGTCCGCCGTCCGTCATCACGTTGAGCGGGTGGTAATCGAGGTGCAGGAGGGCGTCGGTGCTCGTTGCGGTGGCGCGAAGGCGGTCGAGCAACCGCGCGTCGAGCGGACCCACCCAATCGAGCCAGGCATCGGGCGTACCCTGGAGGGATTCCGGCGCGGTGACGGCATGGATGCGCGCCTGCATCCGCCCGAACACGGCACCGAATGCCCACACCCGCCACGGTTGCCGCTGGATCGCCGCGAGCAGCGTCTCGCCCGGACACCATGCGAGCAGCATCGCCGGGCGCTCATTCCACACGCCTTCAACGCGAACATCGGGCACGGGGAGGCCGCACGCGATGGCGGCGCGGATCGTCTGGGTTTCGCGCTGCATCCCCCGGAGTTGGTCGGGCTGGAAGACGCGCAACGCCGAGACGTGGCTGCCATGCTCGACGCGCCAGATCACTGCGTCCTGCCCGCCGTGCACCGGTATCGCCGTGGTCGCGTCCGTCACGCCAAGCGCGGCGAGCACGGCGAAGGGATCGAACACCTCCTGATCTGTCATGCCAAGTCCTTTCGCAACAGTCATGCCAATTGTACAAGGAACATATTGGCAGTGTTCCACCGCTTCTATGGAGTCGAAATTCCTAAGTCCTGGCATATTTTGGGTTGTGCCCCTAAACTTCTGTACATAGCGATGCCGCTGGTCAAAGCGGCCATCGCCCTCCACGATAGTGCTGCTGAACTCACTATTGCAGGAGGAAGACGATGGCTGGTCACAATGGTACGGGG
>JBBSII010000109.1:0-9637 GCA_038232175.1 Thermomicrobiales bacterium | reverse complement strand
TCGCGGCGATCGCCGCGAGCACGGCGCTTTCCCCGTCTGCCCTGTTCTTGTCCGCGCGCGCTTCCGCCTTCAGCTCGTGGGCGCGCGCCCGCATCGCGGCGCGTTCCTCGTCCGTGAATCCCTGGGACTGCTCGCCGCTCGCGGTGGTGCGCTTGGCGGACTGCTGCGTGGCCTTCGTGTCGACTCGTTGCATAGCGGATTCCTTTCTCCTGCACGAACGTGCTTCACCTCGAATCGCACGAGACACCTGCCGCAGGGTGCTGGTTGGGCGCCAGGTGTAACTCGGGCGCTGGCCCGTCATACGACTGACGCAACCGGATCGGAGAATGTGACAGGATGGATCGAGACCGACTGGCGGAGTCGTCGTCGTTCTATTGCCAGTGACGCGCTACCTCCGTTCGTGAGCAGCGGACAGTATACGTGCACGAAAGACTGCGAGGTCTGCGCAGCCGTTCTCGCCGCAAGGCGAATGCCAGCGAAGCGACCCAACAGCAGGGTACCCAGCATCACATTCCTGCTCTGACGATTGCTGGAACGTCCTGCTGGCATTTTGTTCAACATAACGGCCCTTTCGTGTAGATGTCGCGTCGAATCATGATCATCCCCAGCCTGTCTCGTCACCATAATCGGTCTGCGTGGTGAAAACGTCGAAGGCGAGCCAGTCTCGGATACCAAAACACCTCCAACGGGCACAAAATGGGCCGTCTCGCACGCGGATGTGCCCTCGAACCGGCAGAAGTCGACCGCAAGACGGAGTGTTTCAACACGCTCGACCCTTTTCGAGACATGACGAGCGATGCGCGGCAACAATCCCCACGCGCCTATCACGGCGTGATCCATGTGCGCTGGTCGGCGCTTTGATACAGCGCTTCCATCACCGCGCTGCGCGTGGCCGCCTCCCGGGCGCTCACGAGCGGTACATCCGGCTGTCCCGCTACTGCATCGAGGAAAAGTTCAAAGGCATGGGGGAGGGCATCGGGCAGCGTACGCCACGGCTTTTTCCCATCCGCTGCCGCAACGGTGGCGCTGTGGAAGTACAGCTCGCCGTTCACCACATGCGCGTGGCCCTCGGTGCCGCACACCTCGAGCGTGACGGGGTTGCTGACGTCAACCCAGCCCGCTGCAATCGTCCCGAGCGTCCCGCTCCTGAATCGAAGGATACCCTCGCCGCACTCGTCGCACGGGGCGTAACGACCGGTGCCCGTTTGCACGCTGGCCGTCACGCTCTCCACATCACCGAGCATCCATACGAGCAGGTCGAGCGCGTGCGTGCCGAGATCGCCGAAGCCGCCGAACCCGGCAATGCGCGGGTCGGCCATCCAGCGCCACTCCGCATCGAACCATCCCTTCAACGCGCCCGCATGGCAGTTGGAGGCGCGGATGCGCGTGAGCGTACCGAAACTGCCTCGCCGAATCTGCTCGCGCACAAAGCGGTTGATCGGCTGGCCGCGCATGAAGTATCCGGTCTGGAACCGCACGCCCGCCCGTTCGATCGCATCGGCCATCGCGAAGGCGTCCCGTCCGGTAATTGCCAGCGGCTTCTCAACGAAGAGATCCTTCCCGGCCGCCGCTGCCGCCACGACGAGTTCCGGATGGCGATCCGTCTCCGCACAGACGATCACCGCGCCGATAGCGTCATTCGACCAGACGGCGTCGAGCTGGGTTACCGGAGCGCCAAGTATGTCCGCAGTCTTTTGTGCGCGTGCATTATCGTGATCCCACACCGCGAGAACCCGGACATCGCGCCGGTTCTGCAGCCGTTTGACGAAATTCGGGGTGTGGATGTGCGCGCATCCGACGAATGCGACACTGACGGATGGCTTCTTTCCGATTGCCATGTTGCCTCCTACTGCTTCGGCTCGTTTCACCCAATGGGGTGCTCCACGCTCGGGGTGCATTGTACGGCACGTTCCGTGCATCCCTCTCGATCCCGTCGCGTGGCCGCGTCTCCGCCGCTATCTGCTATCGTTGGCGGCACGCGCGGCCTCTTTGTCCTGGTCGCCCGATGGAGTGGGATGGCATGGCGACATTCGAGATTACCGGCTCCGCACAACCGAAAGAGGCTCGCTCGTACCGGCTGATCCCGTTCACCGTGCCGCCGGGGACGCGACGCATCGCCGTCACGTATGCCTACGGCGGCGCTTCGGGAGCGCCGGGTGCGAAGACCGGCACTACCGTTGATATCGGCATCTTCGACGCGCGCGGCCCGGATGCGCGCGGGTTTCGCGGTTGGAGCGGGAGTCGTCGATCCACGTTCGTTTTGACCGAGCGCGATGCAACGCCGGGATATATGCCCGGGCCGATCCTGGCGGGCGTTTGGCACATCATCCTGGGCCTGTATGCGATCGCGCCGGGGGGCTGCCGGTATACCGTCGCGGTGACGCTGGACGATGACGCCGGTCAATCATTGCCGTCGGCGCCCCACGTCGGCGTTGCCCTCGACCGATCATCCGGCGCGCGGCCCGACACGATCCCCGGCTGGCTGCGGGGTGACCTCCACTGCCATTCCGAGCACAGCGACGGCGACGCATCCCTTCTGGATATTCTGGCGACGGCGCGGGCGCTCGGCCTGGACTTCCTCGCCGTCACCGATCACAACACAACGAGCCATCACGCCGCCCTCACCACCCTCAATCCCGGTGGCCTCATCCTCATCCCCGGTGTCGAGGTGACGACCTACTTCGGCCATGCGAACGTCTGGGGACTTCCGGGGCAATTCGTCGAGTTCCGCTGCCGCACGCCGGAGGAGATGACGACAGCCCTCGCGGACGCGGTAGGGGAGGGCGGAGTGGCGAGCATCAACCACCCCAAGCCGTACGGGCCACCGTGGGAGTTCGGACCGCTCCCGCCGTTCTCGTGCGTCGAAATCTGGAACGGGCCCTGGCCGTGGTTCAACCCGGCCGCCCTCGCCTACGCGGATGCGATCCTTCGCACGGGCCGCCGGATCGTCTTCGTCGGCGGCAGCGACATGCACCACTACCATCCGCCGCGCATCCCGCGCCTCGCCCGCCCGACGATGTGGGTTTATGCACCGGACACCACGATGCCGGCCGATCTCCTCGATGCGATCCGTGCCGGGCATCTCTTCATCTCCTGCGATCCGCGCGGTCCCCAGATCGTTCTCACGAGCGGCGATGCACTGGCGGGCGATACGCTGCGGCGGCCGGAGGATGGCCGGGTCCCGGTGCGCGTCCATGTCCGGGATGCGGCCGGGATGATGGTGCAGTTCGTCACGGAACACGGCATCGTCGGGACATTGCCGGTCGAGCACGATGACGAGACGTACGACGTTCGTGCCGACCTCGGCGCGGCGTGGACACTTCGCGCGCAGGTGATGGACGGCCCGACCGCGTTGCGGGGCATCGATATGCTCGCGATCACCAACCCGCTCTTTTTCAGTGGGTGATCTCACTCCTCGGCAGCGGACCCTGCGGCGGCGTTCTCCACGACCGAGGCGGCGGAAGACTGGCGCCCGGGTTCATGGAGGTAGCAGGCGGCTCGCTGCGAACCGACGGCGTACATCGGTGGCCGTTTTTGCCAGCACGACTCCATGACGTGTGGGCAGCGTTCGGCGAAGAGGCACCGGTCGCGGCTCACCAGTCGGCCCTCCGGTGCGGCATTCCGGGCGAAGATCGGGCCGGTCGCGCGGTCGTCGGGGTCGGGCGAGGGGATGGAACGGAGCAGCAGTTGCGTGTACGGGTGGGCAGGCTGCTTCATCACCGTTTCCGCCGGCCCTTCCTCGACGACGCGCCCGCGCGCCATCACCATGATGTCGCCGCCGAGATAGTACGCGCTCGAAAGGTCGTGGGTGATGAAGAGGGTGGACATCCCGTACTTCTCCTTGAAGTCGAGGAGGATGTTCATAAAGATCGCCCGCACCGCGACATCGAGCATCGAGATCGGCTCATCCGCGACGATCACCTTCGGCCGCAGCAAGTAGGCCCGCGCCAGCATCACCCGCTGACGCTCGCCGCCGCTCAGTTGATGCGGGTAGCGCCCGAGGACATCACCCGGCCGGAGGCTGACCGCCCGCAACGCCTCCTCCGTAATTGCCGTACGTTCCTGCCTTGATGAGGCGAGATGAAACTTCTTGATCGTCATGTTGAAGACGCGGTCGATGCGGTAGTACGGGTTGTAGATGCCGTACGGGTCCTGGAAGATCGCCTGCACCTCCTTGCGGTACGTCGTCATCTCGCGCCCGCCCAGTTTGTAGACATCCGTGCCGCGATAGAGCACGTTCCCGCTGGTCGGCGGGTTGAGGCCGAGCAGGGCGCGGGCCACCGTCGTCTTGCCGCTGCCGCTCTCGCCGACGATGCTCAGGATACGGGGCGGATCCGGCTCGATCGTCAGGGAAACGTTGTCGGTCGCGACCGTGCCCTTCGGGCCATCACCGCCGAAAACCTTCGTGACATTCCGCATTTCGAGGATCGGCCCAGCCATCATTCGTTGCCCCCGACGGTGGATTCCGGGTAGAGATGGCACGCCGTGAATCGCGCCGATTCGACCTCGCGTTCCTCCCCCGCGATCATGCGCGGGCCCGGCGCAATCTCCGCGAGTGCGGGCACGCGGGTCGCGCAGATCTCCATGGCATGCGGGCAGCGCGGATGGAAGGGGCAACCGCCGGGCCGTTCGAGGGGGCTTGGCGAGACGCCCGCGATGCCGCCGAGGCGCTTGCGCTCCCCGCCAATCGCCGGGATCGAGTCCATCAGCCCCTGCGTGTACGGATGCAATGAATTCTTTAGTACGGGGCGCACGCCCCCGATCTCGACGACCTGCCCTGCGTACATGATGCCGATGCGGTCAACGAGTTGAGCATGGACGGGGAGATCATGGCTGACGATGAGGATCGCGACGCCGAGATCGCGGCGGAGTTGCAGGAGGGTATCGAGGATCACGCGCTGCACATTGACATCGAGCGCGGTCGTCGGCTCGTCCGCGATGATCAGTTCCGGGTCCATCGAAATCGCGGTGGCGATGATCGCCCGCTGCTTCATCCCGCCGCTCAACTCGTGCGGGTAGAGGCGGCCGACCCGGCCCTCAAGCCCGACTTTCTCCAGGACCGCCGGGACTTTGGCCCGCGCCTCCTCGCCGTGCATACCGTGGGCGGTCATGCCGTCGATGATCTGCTCGCCGATGCGCATGACGGGGTTGAGCGAATTCATCGAGCCTTGCGGCACATAGGAGATGTGTTCCCACCGGAACCGCCGCAGCCGCGCCGGGGAGAGCGCCATCAGGTCCACGGCCGGCGTCTGGTCGTCGGGGGAGAAATAGACATGGCCGCGCGCGATGCGGTTCGGGAAGCGGATAATCTGCAGGATCGCCTCGACGAGCGTCGTCTTCCCGCAGCCCGATTCGCCCGCCAGCCCGAAGATTTCGCTGCGGTGGATCGTCAGGTTCGCGCCGTCTACGACGCGGGCGATGCCACGTGGCGTGCGGAAGTGGATCGCCAAGTCCTCGATACGCAGCAGCGGCGTCTGCGTGCCGGTGGCAGCTACAGTCTCGCGCTGTGGGGCCGTTTGCATCTGCTCATCCTTCCACGCCGCGGAGTCGCGGATTGTAGAATTCCTCCAGGCCCTGATTGATCAGCACGACGCCGAAGAAGAGGAGGACGAGCAGCCCTACCGGCGCCGCGAAAATCGCCCACTTCCCCAGGCTCAGCACGCCCCACTGCTGCGCGAAGTTGATGAGCAGCCCCAGGTCCATCGTGTCGCTCGGCCCGAGGCCGATGATCTCCAGCCCGACGAGCGCGAACGCCGCGCCGAGCGCGGAGGTGGCGAAGCCGATGCCGATGTAGGGCAGCATGTTCGGCAGGATCTCCTGGAAGATGATCTCCGCATCGCGCATGTTCGTGATCTTCGCCAGTTCGACGTAGGGCCGTTCCCGCAGGCTGAGCACCTGCGAGCGGATGACCCGCGCGGCGAACGGCCAGCTGAAGAGGGCGAGAATCAGGGCGATCTGTGCAATCGATACATGCTTCACATACGCGGCGAGGATGATGATGAGCGGGAGGGTCGGGATGACGAGGAACATATCGGTGAAGGTGCGCAACGTCGCGTCGATCTTCCCGCCCTTGTACCCCGCGAAGAAGCCGATCGCGACGCCGATCACCGTTGAGATGCATCCCGCGATTGCCGCGACCAGGAGCGAGTTCGGCAGGCCGACGAGCACGAGGCCGAGGACATCCCGGCCGAAACGCTCGGTGCCGAGCGGGTGCTCCCTGCTCGGGTTGAGGAAGTTCGCGAACGAGCCGGTCTGCAGCGGCTCGGTATCGCCGATGACGAGCCGGATGAGCAGATTGTGCAGCAGCGCCGTGGCGATCAGCAGGAGCGTGATCACCGCGCCGACCCGGAACTTACCGCTGCTGCGCCAGATGCGCGCAATCGCCATCCACATCTCCTAGCGTCGGTACTTCACCTGCGGATCGAAGAGCGGCAGGCAGAGGTCGATGATCAGGTTCAGCGTCAGCACGAGGAAGATGAGCAGGATGACGATCCCCTGCGCGGTGTTCACGTCCTTGACGAGGATGGCGTCCACGAGCAGATTGCCGACGCCGGGATAGCGGAAGAGCCGCTCCACCAGCACGTTGCCATTGATGACCGCGCCGAGGGCGATGCCGAGCGCCGTGATCTGCGGCAGCCAGGCGTTCCGCAGGACGTAGCGATTGAGGATGCGCCGCGTCGAGAGCCCCTTCGCGGCCGCGAAGGTGAGGTAGTCCTCGCCGAGGATGCTGAGGACGAGCGTGCGCGTGGTGATCAGCCAGTTGCAGGCGCCGACAAGCGCGGTCGCCGCCACGGGGATGACGGCGTGTTTGCTGACGCTGAGGATGAACGGCACGTTCCAGCCGATTGTCAGGCTCGCGTCGTAGGCGCCGTTCGGCGGGAAGAGCGGCGTGCGGTAGGCCAGAAAGAAGACGAGGAAGAGCGCGACGAAATAGGCGGGGACGTGCGAGAGGAGGAGCGCGAGGTTCGTGACGAAGCCTGCGACGCGCGACGTGCGCGCCCAGCCGACAAATGTGCCACCGATCACCCCGATGACCCAGGCGAGCAGCGTCGCGGTGCCGAGCAGGCCGAGCGTCCACGGCAGCGCGCGCAGGATCAAGGTCTGCGAGGAGGTGGGATAGGAGACGATCGAGGGGCCGAAATCGTGGTGGAGGAAGATGCGGTTCAGGTAGTGGACGTACTGGGAGAAGAGGTTGCCGTCGAGCCCGAAGGTTTTCCGGTAATAGTCCACGATCGCCTGCGACCCGCCCTGCGCCCCGTACTGCCCCTGCTGCTCCAACTGCGCGACGATCGCGCCGATCGGGTCGCCGGGAATGAGGCGGAAGAAGATGAAGGCGGCGGTGAACGCCCCCCAGAGCGTGATCACATACAAACCGAACCGCCGGGCGACATAGGCGAGCGTCGGATGCGCCCGCCACCGTCCGCGCGTCTCCGGCGGTGCCTCGATTGCATCAACCGCGACTGACTTGACCGCTTCCGTCGGTACCTGGATCGCCATACGCCCCCCTGGAAGTAGCGAGTAGCGAGTAATGAGCGGTCCCATGTCCCTCGTTACTCGCTACTCGCTACTTCCCTGTCGGTTCCAGCTTGCCGATCACGAAGAGGAAGTTCTGCCACCACTGCGCCGGGACGTTATAGAGGTTGTCCGGCGTGGGCCAGCCCGTCCAGTACGTCGTGTTGTAGGCGAGCGGGTAGATCGTCTGGATGCTCGGCGTGGAGGGTTGGTTCTTCATGAAGGCCGCCAGTCCCTGATCAAAGAGGGGCTTCGCGTTCGCGTCGTCCGGGCTGGTGAGGTCCAGCTTCATGGCGATGGCGTTCAGGTCGGGGAGTTTCGAGCGGGTGTTCTGGCCTTGGGTGGAGCGCTCGCCGAGCGGCTTGAAATACCGATCCTCGTATTGCGAATAGAGTTGGTTTGGATCGAGCCCGGTGTCCGCGCTCATCCACTCCGACCGCATGTCCCACTGACCGAGTTGGTTCGCGTCCGTATACGCGGTGCCGGGGATGCTCTTGACATCCACGGTGATGCCGACCTTCTTGGCGTTGGTCGCGAGTGTCTGCGCGATCTGGTACTCGGGCAGGCCGACCGCCACCTGCGTGATAATCGTCAGCGCGAGCGGTTTGCCGTTCAGTTGGCGGGTGTCGCCCTGCTTGGTCGCCCCGAGGCCGTCGAGCAGTTGCTCCGCCTTCTTCTGATCGTAGGTGAGGTCGTATTGTTTCTGGATATCCGCGTTCTCCCAGCGATCATTGGACTTGTATTTCGCCCAGGGGTACTTCGCCGCGTTCGACGATGGCTGCCAGATCGTCTTGGCGATTTGATCGCGATCGAGCAGGTAGGACATCGCCTGGCGACCCTCGGCCGTCTGGAAGAGGCCGCTCGGCGATTCCTGGTTGAAGTAGATGGCACGCGGCCACGGGTCGAGGAACTGCACCTGGACCATGTTCTTGTAGCCGCCGGTCCGAACCGATTCCTGCAGCGGGAAGTCGAAGACGTAGCCGGAGCCGCCGAGGACCGCATCGATATTGCCGCGCTTGAAATCCTCCACGGTCGCGTCCGCCGGCAGCGTCTGTCGCCAGACGAGAAACTGCGGCTTCGGGTCCATGACGGACTTGTTCCAGTAGTCCGGGTTCTTCTTCCAAACATAGATGAATTGCTGCGGGATGACCCGATCCAGCAGATACGGGCCGGTATAGATCGGGGGGTTGTTCTTGAACGTGCCGGGGTCCTGCTTCTCCCAGACATGCTTCGGTGCGATCTTGATCTGGGATTGCGAGACTGCGGAGGTGAAGTAGTAGTGGACACGCGGGTTGGGCTGCTTCTGCTTGATCACGACGGTATTCGGGTTCGGGGCGGACCAGGAATCGAGGAACGTTGTGACGATGCTTGATCCCGAAAAGTTCGTGTTGTCCTTGAGCATCTGGAGGGTGAACATCACATCGTCGGCGGTGAAGGGTTGGCCGTCGCTCCATTTCGCCTTCGGATCGAGCGAGAGGGTGAGTTGCGCGAAGTCCGGACTGTACTCGTACTTCGTCGCCAACCAGGGGATCAGCTTGCCCTGCTGCGAGTTGAAGTAGAAGAGGGTCTCGCGGCATGCCTGAATCGTGCCGCAGTTTTGCTCGCCATTCGGGATGTAGGGATTGAAGGAGTCGAAGACCTGCATCTTATTGACTTCGCTGACCATCGTCTGGTTACGCGGCGTGGGCAGGTTGCCGGATGCCGCTGCCTGGCTGTTGGCGATGTTCGGTGCGGTTGTCGGCGTGCCGCCGGTCGTGGCGGGGCTGGCTCCGGCTGCGGTGGGTTGCGCGCCGCCCGCCGTTGGGGTCTTGCCGCTCGATCCACAGGCCGCGAGGATGGCTGCCGCACTGCTCGCGGCGATGCCGGAGAGGAACGCGCGACGGGATAACGACCGATCATCGCTCATTTTATGCTCCTTCTGTGGATCGTTACGCCTCCAAAGACATCTCGCTCGGAACGGAAGGAAGTCGTCGGAATTCGATCCGATGCCAAATCATCGCTGCGAGGGCAATGCCGCATCCCCTGCGGAAGATCGGCGTCGGGCGACATTCGGTGTACGACGAGTCGAGTATCGGCGTGCGCATGGGGCATGTCAAGCCAGTTTCACTGACATCCGGACATAACT
>JBBSII010000108.1:0-9772 GCA_038232175.1 Thermomicrobiales bacterium | reverse complement strand
TTGCCATCGTCACTCCCACATACGTCGTACGAAAGATGCTCCAAGGATGCGCGGTGCGTGATGCACTCGCTCCTGCCCCTTCCACCCGAGACCGCACGCACGCACGTTCGTCGGTGGGCCTGCGTCCAGCGTGCGCTGTTGGTCTTAACGCGACTGGACATTATTTTGTTATGCTAGACCCATTTTAGATTCTACATTAAAAACGATCCTATATTCAAGAAAAATGCACTTCTCGTGGGTGAGCCAAGCGGATTGATTGAGCGGTAGCCAATGGCATCTGACATCCAGACATAACCCGGTTCAATAAGCAGAATCATGGTGGTGGCAGGCTAACGCTCGCCACCACCGGGAAAATGCCGTTCTATCCGGATGTCAGTTGGCATTGGTTGTCGCGTATGCAGTCGCTCCGGTACAATCCACTGGTTGTGGGAGGATAGAGACACTGGGGAAGAGACGGCGACCGCAGACATATCGGAGGCGCAACAATCGGCGACCACGGGAGCGGAATGCGTTGCTGCTCCTGATTCTTGTCGCGACCGTTATTTCAATTGTCATGTGGCGCACCGCGCAACCCTCCCGGCCCACGCGGGCCACCGTCGCGAGCATCAACCCGACAAGTGTCATCTCGACCGCGAGCGCGAGTACGACCGCGAACGCGACGGCGCGCCAGAATGCCCCAAAGGTCTTTCGGACGCTGCGCCCTGCCATCGATGATCTGATTCAGCAGTATGCCACGCAGGGAATCACGCGCGTCGGCGTGGTCATCGAGGACGATCGCACCGGCGAGACGCTCGAACAGAACGCGGATGCGTTGTTCGCATCGGCGAGCCTCTATAAACTCTTCGTGCTGTGGCGGACGCAGATCGAAATTCGGCAGGGCAGGCTCTCGGACGGCTCACTCCTGCCGCTCACCGCCGCGAACGACGCATCGGCGGAGGACGGGTACGTGCTCGGCCCGTACGGCGACACGGTGACGGTCGCCGATCTTCGCCGCCTGATGATCAGTTCGAGCAGCAACACCGCCGCGCAGGTGCTCGCGCAGTGGTTTGGCTTGGGGACGATTGAGCAGTTGCTGCGGGCGAACGGATTCACGGCGACCAGCGTGCTGGGCGAGCCGCGCACCACCGCGCGGGAGGTCACGCGCTTCCTCGAAGGGGTGGTGAACCGCAACCTCGATCCCCACCTGCAACCTGACGATTACGCCCTGATGCTCACGCTCCTCAAGGAGCAGCAGGTGAATACCAAGCTCTCGATTGGGTTCCCCGACGGCACCGTCTTCGCGCACAAGACCGGCGACATCCCCGGCGCGCACCACGACGCGGGGGTGATTTTCCTGCCCGATGGCCGCTCAATCACGATCACCGTGCTCACCGGCGGCGATTACGACGCGAGCGTCCGCTTCCAGCACGATCTCGCGGAACTCCTCTGGCAGGACCAGGCGGGCCGCAACTGATTCGCCGTATCGTGTTCGGCTGATCTGTCGCGAGCCGGGCTTCGTCACGCGCCCGCCGCGTCCTCACTCGGCGTCGCGGGTGGGTTGTTGGCGAGGGCATCGCCGATCGCGGCGATGACGACGGCGCGGAGGGTGTCGGCTTCCCGCGCGCGGATCGTCTGGAAGGCATCCACGAGGGCATCCCCACGATCCGGCACATCAGCGGGCAAGGCCGCGAGGAGCGCGGCGCGGTACACCGCAGCAGCAGCGGCGCGCGCGATGCGCCCCGGCTTCCCCCGCACGCCGCCGAGCGCGGCGAGCACGCGCGGGTCGCCGAGGGGCGGCTGCAAGAGTTCCTGCACCCGCGCCCGCGCCTCGATGCGCGGCTTCGCCCGGTTCGCCGCCTGCACCGCCGCCTCCCACGCGCTCCCCGCGCGCCGGACGCGCTCGTGCGCCCATGCGAGCGCGGTCTCGTACTGATCGTCGGCGGGTGGATCAACCGGGATGCGCGCCACGATCAGCGGTATAGCGGACTCCCGCCACATGCCGAGCAGCAGATGCGTTGCGAGGACGAGCAGCACCGCGACATCGACCGAGGCATCCGCCTCGATCAGTTCATCGGTGCCGTCCACGAGGGCGCGCGCGAACGGGCCGGTCGGCACGACCTGGAGCAGATCGACACCCCGCAGGGTGACGCTGATGAGGTGCGACCGCTCCGGCAGGCGCGGGCGGGGCATCCCGGAGGGTCGCGCCCCGTCGAGGATCAGATCGTTGAGGATGCGACGCGGCGTGAGGATGTAGCCGTCCGTCGCGGGCGTCCCCGGTGGCGCGAGCGCGGCGATGATTGCCTGCGCGAGCGGCCCACCCCCGACGAGGATGCGCTCCGTCGTTTCGGCGGAGACCTGCGCGGCATCGACGGTATCGAGACCGAGTTTCGCGTCCGCCCCGGCGATTGCCGTCTCGTCGCCCCGCGTGACGAGGAAGAGGAAATCGGGCTGCCGCAGCCCGCGCCCGGAGCATTCGAGTGCGATGGCGGGGTCCGCGCCGAAGGGGAGCGCCGCCTGCAGCAACGCGCCGTCCGGCAGCGTCTTCTCCACCAGTGCATGCACGCGCGGGAGCAGGTACTCCTCCCAGGCGATGCCGAGCGTCTGGCTGCCGCCGTAGGGATTGGCACGGTCGCGAACCGCACGGTCCAGCAGGGAACGCGCGGCGGCAATGGCGGTGCGGGAAGCAGGCAAGCGGCGGAGTATCCTTTCGTGGCACGCGCACATGCGCCGTCGCCACGCATCCTACCACTTCGGATAGGGAAAGTAGTCAGTAGATCATGTGGTTAATAACGAATTTAGCCCATCCTGATGCGATAAACCTAGTTAGTAAACCCGACCATAGTTTAGCGCACCCTGACGGTCTCAACAGAGTTTACAGAGGAAGTGCCAGAAAGCCCACCCCGTTTACGGGTGAGATGAATGGCACCCAATCTGACATCCGGACATAAATGGGTGCAAGCGCGAAGAAACATGGTGGTGGCGGGCTTTAGCCTGCCTCTCTGTGGCAGGCTAAAGCCTGCCACCACCGGGGAAGTGCTGCTATATCCGGATGTCAGTTCGGAATAGTTTCACTGACCGATGGGAGCGAATCGCGCAGGCGTGAACGGGGCGAGCAGCGGATCGACCGTGCCGCTGCGGATGCCTGCCGCGACCAGTTCGCCCGTCACCGCCGCGAGGAGCGCGCCGCCGCGGTAGTGGCCCGTTGCGATCCAGAGGCCGTCGCGGTGCGGCGCGGGGCCGATGATCGGCGCGCCGTCCGCGCTGCCGGGCCGCAGGCCGGACCACATCTCCACGAGTCGCGCCTCGTTCAGCGAGGGCGCGAACCGCCCCACCAGCCCGATCAGCTCGTCGATCCCCTGCGGCGTGACGCGCTTGGCGAACCCGGTTTCGTCAACCGTCGCGCCGACCGCGATGGTGCCGTCCGCGCGGGGGAGGAGGTACATGCCGCCGCCCGCGGCGACCGTCCGCAGCCGGATTGGCGGGTCGGCGAGGGCCATCATCTGCCCGTGCACGGGCATGGTGGGGACATTGAGGCCCGCCAGTTCACCGAGCGCCCGGCTCCACGCCCCCGCCGCCAGCACAACGACATCCGCGCCGACCTCCCCTTCCGCCGTCCGCACGCCGGTCACACGGTCGCCCCTCGTCACGAGGCCGAGTGCGGCGGTGTGCTCGCGGATCGTTGCCCCGTGCGCGGTGGCGGCGCGGGCGAGCGCCTGGGCGAGCAGGTGGACGCGCAGACTGCCCGCGTCCCGCTCGTAGATCGCCGCCTGAATGTGCGGCGAGAGGACGGGTTCGTGCTCCCGAAGCGCCGCGCCCTCCAACCATTCAACGCGCAGCCCCTGGCGCTGCTGCCACTCCATCAGGTCCTGCAAGGGGCGCGGGTCGTTGTCCGCGCCGATCAGCGCCGTCTCGCCGGTCGGGTTCCACCCGACGCGCATCCCCGCCGTCTCCTCGACCGCCGCGATCAGCGCGGGGTAGCGGCGGAACGAGCGCAGCCCGAACTCCCCCGACCCCGGCGACGGCGACGAGATGATGCCCGCCGACGCCCACGACGCCTCCTGCGCCAGCGCATTCCGTTCGAGCAGCGTCACCCGCTCCCCCGCCTTCGCCAACTCGTATGCAATCGCGCACCCGATCACGCCCCCGCCGATGATGACGATTTCCGCGCTTTGGTTGATCCGTGCCATACTGACTCAATCCCCCTGTTCCGCGACGAAGATTCGCTGTTATTCAGGCGTAGGCGTCCGTTGGCCTATCGTGGATCAGCCGAATATCAAGCGTATCTACACGGTTGAAATGTCTATCAGCGGTCGCGAACACTTCGATCCCATTCTGGAGCGCCGTTGCAACATGAACAGCATCATGAGAACCGAGGGCATACTGGGCCATGATCTGAACGCTTCGACGCCACATCCGTATGCGGAATGGTAGTTCCGATACCTGATGAAATTTCCCGATAAATGAGGCGAATTGCCCCATACCAAAGGCCATCCATTGTTGGCGTATCATGGGGTCTTAACTGATACTCCTGCCGAATGTCTTCCGGCAATTGCGCTCTCGTAGCAAGTTTTCGAACTGCTTCGGCAATTTCAAGGCGAAGAATCTGTGAAAAGAATATATGACTGTTGTCTGCAATGAGGCGAGAGCAAAACGCCGTACATGCGTCTGAATGAGGGATCCCCGCGATCATCGCCGCGACGACCAAGCTCGAATCGAGATAAACATCGGATAAGGAGGCGTTGTCGGCCATTATTGCGTATCGGAAGGATCTGGCTCATCAGCCTCACTATCCCGACCGAGAAACTCTCGAACATTTACCTCACCAATTACGCGAATCTTGGGGACAAACGGTGAAGGGTCTTCTCTCGTTCGATGATGAATTACCGCTTTCTTGTCTCGATAGGTCCCGGACTTCCATACCCGAGTGCGCCGTTCATCCCTGGTCTTTTCCATGAAGATTCTCCCTTCCATTCTCCATTACTCTATCACTGATTCACGCCAGACGGCATGACGATGAGCGCATATACATCATACGTCTGTTTGCCGAAGCAGACGAACCGCACCTTCTCGACCGTCGCGTTCTCCGCGAGGAAGCGGGTGGTTTCGGCGATGGCGATGCGGGTGGCGCGCTCCAATGGAAAGCCGTAGATGCCGGTGCTGATGGCGGGGAAGGCGACGGTGCGGACGCCGTGCTCCGCGACGAGGGCGAAGCAGCTGCGGTAGCACCGCGCCAGCAGATCATCCTCGTGGTGCATGCCGCCATGCCAGACGGGGCCAACGGTGTGGATGACCCACGCGGCGGGCAAATTGTATCCGCGCGTGATCTTCGCGTCGCCCGTCGAGCAGCCACCGAGCGCCCGGCATTCCGCGAGCAGTTGCGGCCCCGCCGCGCGGTGGATCGCGCCGTCCACGCCCCCGCCGCCGAGCAGCGACGTGTTCGCGGCGTTGACAATCGCGTCCACTCGCTGCCGCGTGATATCGCCCTCAACTACCGTGATGCGGTCGTGCACCGTCGCCGCCATGCTATGCTCCTTCCCCACGCTCCGTCCGTGGTATGGTACGCACGCGAGTATACCGGATGCTAGGATGAGGAAGCCGGGGACGGAAACCGGGGAGAACCGCAGAGACGCAGAGGGGGTGCGGAGCACGCAGAGAGGAGCAAATCCTTGTTCTTTCCCCTTTCCCTCTCTGCGATCTCTGTGTCTCCTCTGCGTCTCTGCGATTCTCCCCGGTTTCAAATAGGAGTGATCCATGCGGGCGGAGAAGCACATTCTGATGGACATGGACGGCGTGATCGTGCGCGGGGCGCGGGTGATCCCCGGCGCGCCGGAGTTCATCGCGCGGCTGCTGGCGGCAGGGCGGAAGTTCCTCGTGCTGACGAATAACCCCGCCTACACGCAGCGCGACCTCTCCGCCCGCCTCGCGCACATGGGCATCCCCGTGCCGGCGACGAACATTTTCACCTCCGCCCTCGCGACGGCGCAGTTCCTCCACGCGCAGCGACCGGAAGGTACCGCGTACGTCGTCGGGGAGGCGGGGCTGACCACCGCGCTGCACGACGCGGGCTACACCCTCACGGACCAGAACCCGGACTACGTTGTCCTCGGCGTGACGACCTCGTACAGCTACGAGCGCATCACGCAGGCGGTGCGCCTCGTCGCCGCCGGGGCGCGCTTCATCGTCACCAGCCCCGATGTCGTCGGCCCGACCGAGGCGGGTTTGGAACCGGGCACGGGTGCGGTCGCCGCGCTGATCGCCGCCGCGACGGGCGTGCAGCCCTACTTCGTCGGCAAGCCGAACCCGCTCATGATGCGTAACGCCCTCCGCACGCTCGGCACCCACTCCGAGGAGACAATGATGATCGGCGACCGGATGGACACGGACATCATCGCGGGCATGGAGGCGGGCATGGAGACTGCCCTCGTCCTCACCGGCGTCACCCTGCGCGAGCAGGTGGGCCGCTTTCCCTACCAGCCGACGTACATCGTCGAATCCGTCGCGGAGATCGAGGTGTGACGGGGAACAATGAGTAGCGAGTAACGAGTAGCGAGCATGGCAGGTGCTTCCTACTGCCCACGATTCATTGAAAGGAGCGACAGATGCGTGTAGTGATCGGCAGTGACCACGCGGGGTTCGCGCTCAAGGGGCCGCTCACGGACGCACTCGCGGAGTGGGGGCACGCAGTCGAGGATGTCGGCGGGCACGCGGGGGAGGAAGTGGACTTTCCCGATGTCGCACGGCGTTTGTGCGGGACAATCCTCGCGGGGGGCGCGGAGCGGGGCGTGATGGTCTGTGGCACGGGCGTTGGGGCGTGCATGGCGGCGAACAAGGTGCCGGGCATCCGCGCCGCGCTCTGCCACGATGTGCACTCGGCGCACCAATGCGTCGAGCACGACCACGCGAACGTCTTCTGCATCGGCGCGCAGATCGTCGGTGGACGGCTCGCGCGGGACTTGCTTAAGGCGTATCTCGACACCGAGCCGAGCATGGAGGAACACTACCTGCGCCGCCTCACGAAACTCGCGGAGATGGAGCGGGCGCTGGAAAGTGGACGGTGAGTCGTTGTCGGAAGCAGTACGCTACCCGGGTGGACTATAACGGTTTCGCCTGCCAATGGAACCTTCATCGCGAAACCATGCGCGATGATAATTCGGAAACATATCCCGTCGTTGCGTCTACGGGGACGTGATGAGTCGATTCAGTGATGGTGATATGGATCGCGCTGTCGCATCCGGGACGGTCACGGTCGCGCGGTAGCCGAGAAAATCGATCTGCATCAACTGTGCCGTCCGACTGTTCACCGGGCCGCGTCAACGGCCATCTCCTTCGCGAGCAGCTCCTGCACGAGCGTGCGGACATCCGCCTCGACCCGTGGCGCGTCGGGGAAGACCTCGCGCACCTCGTCGGCGATCATCGTGGGGCTGTGCGCCCCGTCGCAGCCTTCCCAGACGAGCGCGGCGGTCGGGTTGAGCGTCATGATCTGCTTGTTGGCAGTATTGAAGAGCACCATGCTTCCGTCCGCAAGCAATTCGTCGAGCACGCAATCACGCTTCATGGGTCGCTCGTTCCCGCCCTCGGAGAGCGGCGTCGATGATTGTGACGACAATGGTGCGGACATCGGTCGTGTCTCCTCACATGAGTGGCGGCACGCGCCATCGCGGCACCATAGTGTCTTTCTACTACGGAGTGCACAGAATCAGAAAATGTTGACAACAAATGTAACGAGGCGAGGATCACTCCCCGCCTCGCTACTGGTCACTCGGTACTTGTATCAGGCCGCGACCGGCTCCGCCACTTCGATGGGTTCCGGCTGGATGGTGCGGAAGGTGAACGCGCCGTCCGCCAGATCGACGGTGATGGCCCGATTATCGCGCGGCAACGGCACGCCCGGTCTTTTGCAGGAGCGCTCGCTGCACACGTCGCAAGAGTTCAGCGAGCGGCAGCGGGTCGTATCCCTCAACATGCCAGTGCAGCGGAAGGTTCGGCAGGTCTTCCCAGCGATCGAAGGTGAGAAAACCGACGATGCGTATCCCCGCCAACCTGCCGACTTTCTCTTCGTTGTCGTCCAGCGCATCCAGCAGATAGATTTCCTGATCGAGCGATCGCGCCTCCCATGACGCGGAAAGCGGCTCGACAAACAGGGTGAGGACATCCCCTTCGGCGTCCGACCAGAGCAGCGAGGCTGTTACCGTTTCCACAGCGGTTCCCCTTGTTTCATCTTCCGTCGCTGCTCGCTCGGCGCGACGATATGGATCGCACGGATGCCTCCATCGGCGTCAAGGATAGCATACCCCACGAGCGTACGCTCATCCTCGCGCCACTGGCTGAACGCTTCGCGCCTGCCGAACTTGGCGGCATGGATCGCGAAGACATTGCGAAGGACGATGATAATGCGCCACGGCTTGCGCGCGATGCGACTATCCGCGATGAGATGATAGAAACTGCGGCGGGTCACGGTCACACGGTCGCCATTTGGGAGCACCAGCGCCTCTTGCAAGTACTCGTGTCAATAGTGTTCGGCGCTCCGTCGTGATTGCGCTGCACCCCGGACGCTAGTCGCACAAGAGAAGAGCGGGGATCACTCCCCGCCCTTCGCGATCTTGTCGTTGTCTCTGTTACGCGGCCAGCGCCTCGACCGGTTCCGGCAGCGGTTCCGGGTGCGTGGTGTGGAAGGCGAATTGACCATCCGCCACATCCACCGTGATCGCGCTGCCCTCCTCGATCTCGCCACGGATCACCGCCGAGGCGACCTCGTCGAGGATCGCGCTCTGGATTGCCCGCTTCAGTGGCCGCGCGCCGTAGACCGGGTCGTAGCCGATGCGCACGATCTCCGCCTCCGCCGCCAGCGTGAGCGTCAGGGTGTACCCCTTCGTCCGCAGACGCTTCGTCAACTGATCGAGCAGGATGTGCACGATCGCCGCGAGGTTCTGGTCCGTCAGCGATTCGAAGACGATGATGTCGTCGAGCCGGTTGATGAACTCGGGCCGGAAGAAGTTCTTCAGGGCGTCGAGGTACTCCCGGTGCTTCGCCATCGTCACTTCCGCCTTCGTCCCCTGGAAGCCGATGCCGCCCCGCTTCTCGGTCACGCCCGTGCCGATGTTCGAGGTGAGGATGACCACCGTGTTCGTGAAGTCCACGGTGCGCCCCTGCCCGTCCGTCAGCCGCCCGTCGTCGAGCACCTGCAGGAGGGCGTTGAAGACCTCCGGGTTCGCCTTCTCGATCTCATCGAACAGCAGAACGCTGTACGGCTGCCGCCGCACCCGCTCGGTCAACTGCCCGCCCTCGTCGTAGCCGACGTAGCCGGGGGGCGCACCGAACAGCCGCGCCACCGTGTGCCGCTCCTGGTACTCCGACATGTCGAAGCGCAAGAGCGCCGACTCGTCATCGAACAGGAACTCCGCGAGCGCCCGCGCCAGTTCCGTCTTGCCCACGCCCGTTGGGCCGAGGAAGAGGAAGCTACCAATCGGCCGCTTCGGCTCGCTCATCCCCGCGCGGGACCGCCGCACCGCCTTCGACACCGCCGCGAGCGCCGTCTCCTGCCCGACGACCCGCTCGTGCAGCCGCTCCTCCATCGTGGCGAGCTTGATCGCCTCGCCCTCCACGAGGCTGGTGACCGGGATGCCCGTCCAGACGGAGACGATCGAGGCGATCTCCTCCGGCGTCACTTCCTCGGTGAGCAGTGGCCGCACGCCTGTCGTGGCGACGGTCGGCTCGGCGGCCTCATCGGTGACCTGCTTCTCCAACTCGGCGAGCGTGCCGTACTTCAGCTCCGCCGCGCGGCTGTAGTCCGCCG
>JBBSII010000107.1:0-9833 GCA_038232175.1 Thermomicrobiales bacterium | reverse complement strand
TCACGCGGGAATCACTCGCCGCCGGTCGCTTTCCGCTGTGGAACCCGTACGCGCTCGGTGGCTCACCCTTCTTCGCGAACGATCAGTCCGCCGTGCTTTATCCGTTGAACGTCCTCACATTGCCACTCCCGTTCGCGACGGGATGGGCGCTCACCGCCATCGCGAAACTCTTTCTCGCGGGCATTGGCGCCTATCGCTACACCCACACGCTCGGCGTCCGGCGGATTAGCGCGACGTTCGGCGCGGTCGCCTTCATGGAGAGTGCGCCCATCGTCAACTGGGTGCATTGGCCGTTGGTGGGCGTGGCAATCTGCCTCCCGTGGCTCTTCTGGGGCATCGAGCGACTGCTCGGTGCGACGGGGCCGCGCCGCGCCGATTGGGCGGTTTTCCTCGCGGGCGTCGTCGCGACACAGTTCTACGGCGGGCATGTCGAGACCTCGCTCCACATCCTGCTCGCAACGGGGCTGTACGTCGTCTATCGCGTGATTCAGCGCGGGGGGAACCTAACCCCCCAACCCCCTTCCTCACGGGAAGGGGGTTGGGGGGGTAGGTTCCCCTCGCGCTCGCTCGTCCTCTGCGCCGCTGCGGGGTGCCTCGGCGTCGCACTCAGCGCATTTCAGTTGTTCCCGACTCTCGCGATCATCCGACCGAGCGCGATTGCGGAAGACCGCGCCCTTCAGGATGTTTTTCAACTGCCCCTCTCCTACATGACCTCGTGGGTGATCCCATTCTTCTGGGGCAGCAGCATCTTTCCCGCGCCCAACTTGGAGTGGGGCATCCGCAATGCGTACGAGACGACGGGGTACGTCGGCATCCCCTGTCTGATCTTCGCGTGTGGCGCGTGGTGGACCAATCGCGCGCAGCGGAGAACGAGTGTATTTTTTGTCACGCTGATCGTGCTCGCGTGCGCGCTTGTCTATGAGGGCGTCCCGATCCTCGGCGCGCTGGCGGGGTTGCCGGTCCTCCGGGAGGCGCTCAACATCCGGCTCGTGCTCGTGATCGGCTTCGCGCTCTCCGTGCTCGCCGCGCTCGGTCTGGACGGATTGCTGACGAAACGTGCCGCCGTTTGTGTGGTAGCGCAGGCTTTCCAGCCTGCGCTACCGATACCAATGCTCACGATACCCGATGCCGAGGTCGCATTCCCGCCATGGCGAGGTCGCGTGCTCCTCGCCGGTGGCGCGGTGATGGTATTACTCGCGTACCGCGTGACGCCCCGTGCGATCACCACGCTCTTTCGCGCCATCGCTCCGTATCACGACATCCCGAACCATGCCGTGTGGGATAGGCTCTGGGGCGTCGTCGCGGTGATGTGGGTGCTGGCGACGCTCAGCACGCTGGCCCTGCTCATGCGCCGCGTGGTGCCGACGCAGGCCGGAAGCGCCGCGCTCCTGCTCATCCTCATCGCCGATCTCGCAGCGTACGGCGCGCACATGAACCCGACCGAGGATGCCAGCCTGCTTTTCCCCGAAACGCCGACCATCGCCCGATTCCGGCAGACCGTCGGCACGGACCGGTTCGCCGGCTCGCTCGGCGCGCTCCGACCGAACGCCGGGACGTGGCTCGGTCTCAACGACCTCCGCGCCTACGAGCCGACGGCAAACCGGCGCATCACTGACTACCTCGCCGCCGCCGCACTCCCCGATCCGCTCAACGGTCAAGTGTCGTTGCCCGTCAGCATCCCGTTACTGACCATGGCGGGGGTACGCTGGTACGTCGGCCCACCCGATGCGGGACTGCCCGCCGCGTGGACGGAGGGCGGGTTCAGCGTCTGGTCGGTGCCGAACGCCCGGCCCCGCGCCTACTTCGCGACGGCGATCACGCACGTCACCGACCTGCCACGCGCCATCGTCGCGATCCGCGAGATCACCGGGACGCCGAATGCTGTGGTGCTGGAAGGTACGACACCCGCCGCGACCGCTGACGCCGGTGTGGTGCGGATCATGCACGACACCCCCGGATCGGTGACGCTCGACACGAATCACCGTGGTGGCGACGGGCTGCTCGTACTCAACGAGACGACCGACCCCGGCTGGCGCGCGACGGTGGACGGTCAGCGTCTCCCGATTCTTCACGTCAACGCAATCGCTCAGGGGGTCATCGTACCGGAAGGCGCGCACACTGTCCGGTTCACCTACGCGCCGCAGCCCGTCTTCGTCGGCGGCATCATCAGTGGCGCGGCGGGTATTGTCTGTATCGCACTGCTCGTCTGGTCGTGGTGGCAGCGCAGATCGGTTCGGGGTTCGGGATTCGAGGATGAGAGTTGATTTCAGAACCGTTCCCCTCCCCATCGCCGAACGGGTCTGACAGAAGTCGTGATCTCCGGGCGATGGCTCCGTACGAGAGGGGCCGGGGGTGAGGAATTGAAACCGGCTCTCAGAGTTCCCGACGACCATTGAGCGCGCGTCCAAGCGTCACCTGATCGGCGTATTCGAGGTCGCCGCCGACGGGGAGGCCACTCGCGGGGCGCGTGACGCGAATGCCGAGCGGGCTGATCGCGCGGAAGAGGTACATCACCGTCGCCTCGCCGTTCGTGTTCGGGTTCATCGCGAGGATGACCTCCTTCACATCGGGCCGACTAAGGCGCGAGAAGAGTTCCTTGATCCGCAACTGGTCCGGCCCGATGCCCTCAATCGGGTTGATCGCGCCGTGGAGGACGTGATACAGCCCGCGATACTCGCCGGTACGCTCCAGCGCGACGAGATCGAGCGGCTCCTCCACAACGCAGATAATCGACTGGTCGCGGCCGGGGTCCGCGCAGAAATCGCAAGGGTCGTTCTCCGTCAGGTTGTAGCACTCCGAGCAGAACGTCACGCGCTCCTTCACTTCCAGCACCGCCTCCGCGAGCGCGACGGCCTGCTGCTTCGGCGCTTTGAGCAGATGGTACGCGAGCCGCGAGGCGGACTTCGGCCCAATGCCCGGCAGCCGCCCTAACTCTTCAATCAGGCGCGTCACCGGTTCTGCAGTCGAGCGAGGACGAATACTCACGAATCGCAATCCTTCCAAACCAAGCGCGTACGAACACCACGAAAAGTATACCAAAGCCGGGGGAGAAACCAATTGAACCGCAGAGGCGCAGAGGACGCAGAGACGCGCAGAGGAAGACGAGAATTGAGGGATGCGTTCCCCTCTGCTTTTTGTATTCCTCTGCGTTCCTCTGTGTCCTCTGCGCCTCTGCGGTTCATCCCCGGTTTCCTCCCCGGCTTTTCCCGGATTGACGAGCGTAAACGGCTCTGTCATGCTATGTCGATTGGGGCATACGGAGCAATCGACCGAGCGAGAAGGAGCATGAAAGCAATGCAGAGCACGCGACCGATCATCGGCATCACGCCATCGGTCATCGAGGATGCGCACGCCGCGTTCGGCGATGTCCTCATCCATCGCTTGACGGACACGTATACGAATGCGGTGGAGGCCGCCGGTGGCATCCCCGTCATCCTCCCCTCGGCGGACCCCGCCGCCGCCGCGCCGGTCGTCGCGCGCCTCGACGCGCTCATCCTCAGTGGCGGCGGCGACATCCGGCCCGAGCGGTACGGCGATACCAGCCCGCAGCATGAGAAGACCTACGGCATCAGCGACGCGCGCGATGTCTGGGAACTCGCGCTCCTCGACGCCGCACTGGCGATTGACCTGCCCATCGTCTGCATCTGCCGGGGCATTCAGGTGCTCAACGTCTACTGCGGCGGCACGCTCTGGCAGGATGTACCGACGGAATACTCGGACGACAAGAGCCACAAGCAGCCCGATGGTGCGGGATCCGAGGCGACCGCGCACGTCGTCACCGCGACCGGCCTGCTGGCCGAAGTCTACGGCACGGGCGAGATCGGCACGAACTCGTTCCACCATCAGGGGATCAAGGACCTCGGCGTGGGTCTCGTCGCGAATGGCTGGGCGCCGGACGGTTTGGTTGAGGCGGTCGAGATGCCGGAGCACTCCTTCGTCCTGGGGATGCAGTGGCACCCGGAGGCGATGTTCGCCAAGCGCTCCGAGCACGAAGCACCCTTCCGCGCCCTCGTCGCCGCCGCCCGGCAAGGGTCGCTCTCCGTCGCGGACTGATCACCGCCGCATCAAACCGATGAGCGAGACGCCTGGGAAATCATCAACCCCAGGCGTCTTTCAGCAGCGCACGAAAAAGATCGTCGAGTGCGGATTGATCCACCTGCTTTGTCTCCTTCTCCATCGACGTTATTTGCGCCTCGTACGCCGCAATCCGCTCCTCCAGGAACGCATGGATCGCCGGTATCCGGGGTTCGGTGTCGAGTTCGTCGCCCGCGCGTTTCCGCTGCAAGAGTGCGACGATTGCATCGGTCAGTTCCCCGCCAGCGGGCAACTGCGCGCGCACAAGCGTCGGGAAATCGAGCGGCGGGAATGTCCCGTGCTCAAGCAGCCAACCGCATGCGAGGATGGGCCGGAGGACGGAGAAATACTTCTTCACCGGCACGACATCGCCCCGCAGGTAGTGGTTGAACTGCCCCTTCGCGAGATTGATGGAGTGGTACATGCTCGATCGCAGCGTCACGTACAGCGGTGCGAGGCTGAGGATGCGGGCGGCGGTGTCGAACCGCTCGGCGTACACGATGGGGGAATGGAGCCATTCGAGGATCGACGGGTTCGACCGCTGGAACAACCCGAGCGCCTTCTGCATGTCCCATCCGGTGATGTCGAGGTTGTCCGCGATCGGCTTCTCGATGACCTCGCGCGTTGGCGCGATTGCGAGGTACGATTCCACGGTACGCAGGTAGAGGAAGCGAACAACGTAATCACTGTCCCGCGACGGAAAGCCCCACGCCCTGCTGCCGGACTCCACCGCATAGAGAACGCACACGTTTTCGGACGCCTCGATCTGTTCCAGTTCAGCGAGAATCGTCCCCTGCATCGCGTCCCCCTCTCTGCAGCATCACCGCATCTCACGGGCAGTATAGACAACGCGCAGAAGAAAGCCGGATGGGATTTCAAACTTCCCATCCGGCTTTGCGTTCTCGTCTTCCCTTGGAATTACGCGACGACGGCGACCATCTCGGGTTGTCGCGCCGCGATGGGCGGTTCGAGCGTATCGAGCGGGTCCTTCGCGACCGGCACGGTGGGCACGATTGGCCGTTCGAGCGCCACCCTGAGTACATCGTCGATATGCTCCGCGAGCACGAAGTGCATCGACTTGCGTGCGTCCTTCGGCAGGTCGTCCAGGTCGCCCTCGTTGCGCTTCGGCAGGATGACGGTCGTCAGCCCCGCCCGCCGCGCCGCGAGCACCTTGTCCTTGACGCCACCGATGGGCAGCACCTGCCCGCGCAGCGTGATCTCACCCGTCATGGCGAGGTCGTCGCGCACGGGGATGCCGGTGAGCAGCGAGGTGATCGCCGTCGTAAGCGTGATGCCCGCCGACGGGCCATCCTTCGGCACCGCGCCCGCCGGGACGTGGACGTGGATGTCGCTCTCCGCGAAGACCTTCGGGTCGATGCCGAGGGCCGTCGCCCGCCCGCGCACGTAGCTCATCGCCGCCTGCACGGACTCCTTCATCACGTCGCCGAGTTGGCCGGTGATGAGCAGATTGCCCTTGCCCGGCATCCGCGTCGCCTCGAAGAACATGATGTCGCCACCGACCGCCGTGACGGCGAGGCCCGTTGCGACGCCCGGCATCGCCGTGCGCTCGCGGATCTCCTCGCGCTGGAAGCGGGGTCGCCCGAGGTAATGCTGCACCTGCTTCGGGCCGATCACCTTCTTCGCGCCGCGCTTCGTCCCAGCCGCGACCTCGGTCGCCACCTTGCGGGAGATCGCGCCGAGTTCGCGTTCGAGGCTGCGGACGCCCGCCTCGCGCGTGTATCCCGCGATCACCGTCTGGAGCGCGGCATCGGTCAGCGCCAACTCGCTCGGCTTGAGCGCGTTCGACTCGATCTGCTTCGGCAGCAGGTGCCGCTTGGCGATGTGCAGCTTGTCTTCCTCGCTGTACCCCGCCAGTTCGATGATCTCCATCCGGTCGCGCAGTGCCGCTGGGATCGTGTCCAGCATGTTCGCGGTCGCGATGAAGAGCACCTTCGAGAGGTCGAACTCGACATCGAGGTAGTGATCGCGGAACGTGCTGTTCTGCTCCGGATCGAGCACCTCCAGCAGCGCGGAGGACGGGTCGCCGCGCCAGTCCGCGCCGATCTTGTCCACCTCATCGAGGATGAAGACCGGGTCGTTCGCGCCCGCGCGCCGGATCGACTGGATAATCCGCCCCGGCATCGCGCCGATGTAGGTGCGGCGATGCCCGCGTATCTCCGCCTCGTCACGCATCCCGCCGAGCGCCATGCGCGTGAACTTGCGGCCCAGCGCCGTCGCAATGCTCTGCCCCAGCGAGGTCTTACCGACACCGGGGGGGCCGACAAAGAGGAGGATCGGGTCACGGTTCGGGATCTTCTCGCCCTCCACCGCGCGGTCCTGCTTCAACTTGCGCACCGCGAGGTATTCGAGGATGCGCTGCTTAATCTTCTCCAGATCGTAGTGATCGAGATCGAGTTGCGCGCGCGCCTTCGCGATGTCGATCTCTTCCTCGGTCGAGACGTTCCACGGCAGGCTCGTCATCCAGTCGAGGTACGTCTTGATGATGCCGTACTCGGCGGCCTGCGGCGGCAGTTTGGCGAGCCGGTCCAGTTCGCGATCTGTCTCCTTGCGGGCATCGACGGGCATCCCGGACGCCTCGACCTTCTCGCGGAGCATGTTAATCTCCGCCTCCTGGTCGTTCGCCTCCCCAAGCTCCTTCTGGATCGCCTTCATCTGCTCGCGCAGGAAGTACTCGCGCTGGCTCTTGCCGACCTCGTCCTGCACCTGCTCCTGCAGCTTCTTGCCGAGTTCGAGCACTTCCAATTCCTTGGAAATGAAGCCATTCAGCCAGCGGAACTTCGCGGCGATGTCGTCCAGTTGCAGCAGTTCCTGCCGCTGCTCGACATCCATCCGCAACGTCCCCGCCACGAGATACAAGAGCTGCTTCGGGTCGTCGAGGTTGACGGCGACCGTCACGAGGTCGTCGTTGAGGTAGGGCACCAGTTCGACGAGTTGGCCGAAGAGCTTGACCGTATTCCGCATGAAGGCTTGCAGTTCCAGCCCCGCGACGACGGTCTCCGGGATGCGCTCGACCTTCGCGAGCAGGTACGGCTCCTCCTGCGTGTACTCGCCGATCCGCACGCGCTCCAAGCCCTGCACGCCGAGGCGGACGTTGCCATCCGGCATCCGCAGCATCTGCTGGATCACGCCGAGCGTGCCGATCTCGTACAGGTCCTTCGGCCCCGCGCCTTCGAGTTCTTTGTCCTTCTGCGCCACGAAGACGACACGCCGGTCGCCATTCACCACCGCGTCGATCAGCCGGAGCGAGCGCGCCTGCGACGCCTCCAGCGGCAGCCCGGTCATCGGGAAGAGCACGGCATTGCGGAGCGGCAGGATCGGGATAGACTCGGGGATCGCCTCTTCCGTCGGCGTCGCGCTGCCAATTTCGATCCGCTCCCGACGCGACCGGCGCTTCACGGCGATTGGCGCGGGCGCATCCTCCAGCGCCGCGACTTCAGGGTCCTGCATGCCCTGCGGGGCCTCCTCGACTTCGGGCACGTCCACGCGCTGCTTCTTCTTCGTCGCCATTTATTCGTTATCCTTTCCTTGGTCATCATTGATCGTTTCATTCTCGGATACGCCAACCGCGACACTCGATGCGGCGTGATGCGCGTGAATC
Source organism: Thermomicrobiales bacterium (assembly GCA_038232175.1). Lineage (GTDB taxonomy): Bacteria > Chloroflexota > Chloroflexia > Thermomicrobiales > JALYUS01 > JALYUS01. Next base: position 2,140 of record JBBSII010000107.1, on the reverse strand, counting down.
TGCATACGCTGAGCGCGCGGCAGATGGATTGTCAGCAAACCGTGTTCGTAATTCGCCTCGACCGCGTCCCGATCGACCGGGAACGGCAGGATGACACGCGCACGAAACGGGCCATAGGGGATGCCCATCTCGTGATACGAGCGACGCTCCGGCGCGTCCGCGTCACCGCGCGATTCCGGCGCGCGCTTGCCGTAGATCGTCAGTGTGTCGTTGTCGAGCGCCACGCGCAGGTGCTTCTCGTCGATACCGGCGAGTTCCGCGCGGACGACGAGCGCGCCCTCAGTCTCGTAGACCTCGAGTGCGGGCCGCCATGCGTCCGGCTGGCCAGTCATCCGGTAGCGGAACGTGATGCCGTAGGCCGCATGGGGGTCGGCGTTGCGTTGCGGCATGGTTACTCTCCCCGTCTCTCTGTGTTGATCGTCATTGAATCCTCCCCGCTCCGATGGTGAGCGATACACAGAATCAAACCACCGGAATACGGGTTTTGTTCCCCGATTAGCAGTCGCCCTATGAGAGTGCTAATCGCTCCGTCTAGTGTACTGCCACGGGGCTGCTTTGGCAATGCGCGGGCGTGTGTCAGGGCGCGTAGAGGATGACGACGCTGGTGATACCCCAGAGCATGATGCAGATGAGCAGTGGGCGGTCGGTGAAGAGCGCTTCCTCCGGGGTGCCGCCCTCGCCCTTGCGGTAGACGAGATAGAGGTAGCGGAAGACGGCGTAGAGGACGAACGGGATCGTGAACATCATCGCGTGATTGCGCGGCAGGTTCTCCGCGTTGAAGGTGTAGAGCGCGTACGCCATCACCGTCGCGCTCGTCACGACGGCGATGATCTCTTCGAGCAGTGTGGCGGAATACTCATCCAGCACGGGCCGGTGGCTGCCCGCGCCCGCCTCCAGCAGCATCAACTCGTGCCGTCGCTTGGCGAAGCCGAGCAGGAGCGAGAGCAGGACGGTGCAGACGTAGAGCCACGGCGAGATCGGCGCGGCGATCACCACCGCCCCGGCCATCGCGCGCAGCACGAAGTTCGTCGCCAGCGCGAAGACATCGAGAAGCACCTGATCCTTCATCCAGTAGGTGTAGACGAATTGCAGCGCGACGTAGGCGACGACAATCACGCCGAACAGCGGGCGCAGCAGGAACGCGAGCGGCACGGCGACAACCAGGCCACCGACCGCGATGCCCCACGCCAGTGGCACCGGAATCTCCCCGGCGGCGATGGGACGGAAGCGCTTCTTCGGGTGCAGCCGGTCCGCCGCGCGGTCGCTCAAGTCGTTGATGTAGTAAATGGCACTCGCGACGACGCAGAACAAGCCGAAGGCGGCGAGGACATGCCAGATCGCGGCAGGGTTCGTCAGTTCCTTCGCGAAGACAATTCCCGCGAACAAAAAGCCGTTCTTCACCCAATGTTTCGGGCGCGCCTCCTTGAGGATGGCGCGACCGAGCGACCGGGGCACATGCGCGGCGGCATCCGGCGCGGCGGGATGCAGGGGTGGTCGTGGATCGGAGGTTATCGTCTCGCTCATACGGGCCAGCGTACGCTTTCCGGTACGAACCGTCAAACCGGGTTATGGCACCTTGGGCGGTATCCAGTTCGGGTCATAGGCGCCGAGGATGTTCCACAGGAGGAAGCCGGAACTCTGCATCTCGTTGGCCGCCTGAATCTGCGCGTAGATCTGCGCCGTGCCGTATGTGGTGCCGGGGCCGTAATTGAACGCCTGCAACCACGGGCGCGACTTGTGCGCGATGCCCGGTATCCGCTTCTCCCGCACCATCAGGCTCTCCTTGATGACCTCGTACGGGTAGTTATTCGGGATGTCCCAGCCGTTGAACCCGCGCCCGTAATGCGACGGATAATCCATCGGGCAGATCACATCGACGAGCGCGACGAGGTCCTCGAACTGCTGCCCGATGCCGTTGTCGTTCTTCAGCCAGGCGGTGATGCCGAAGACGTCCGCGCCGAGCAGCGCGCGCGTCGGCGCGAGCCGCGTGTGCGCCGTCCGCAACAGACCGGTAATCGCGGCCCGCCGCTCCTGCTCGCCGCCCGTGAATGACGGGCCATACTCGGCGGTCGTCAGCGAGCCATCCGAGGGGAAGCGCACGTAGTCGAACTGCACCTCATCGAACCCCAGGTTCGCCGCT
>JBBSII010000106.1:0-9985 GCA_038232175.1 Thermomicrobiales bacterium | reverse complement strand
GTTACTCGTTACTCGCTACTTCGTTTAGCCACCGATGCGGGACATGCCCCGGTTGAGCGAGACTTCGCCCTGCGCGACGCCGTGGCCCCACGGCTTGCGCCAGACGGCCTCGCGCAATCGCAGCCGAATGTCGTCGTCGGACGCGCCGGAGCGCACGAGCGTAAGCAGATCGACCTCGTCGTCGCGCAGGAGGCAGAGGCGCAGTTTGCCGTCCGCCGTCAGGCGCATCCGGTTGCAGGTCGCGCAGAAAGCGTCCGTCATCGCGCTGATAAAGCCGACGGAGCCGCGCGCGTTCGGGAAGATGAAGGGGCGCGCCGGGTCGACGGGGTCAGCGGTTGGGTCCGGCGTCAGCGTGCCCCACCGCTCCGCGATACGCGCCATCACCTCGGCGGTGGGAACGAGGAAGTCGAAGGCGACATCGTCGATCCCCTCGAAGGGCATTACCTCGATGAAGCGCACCTGCCACGGATGCGTGGACGCCAGCCCCGCGAGGTCGGCCACTTCGTGGTCGTTCTGCCCGCGCACGACGACGGCGTTGATCTTGATCGGCGCGAGACCCGCCGCTTCCGCTGCCTGAATTCCCTCCATCACAAGGTCGAGCCTGCCGCCGCGCGTGATCTGCTTGAACCGCTCCGCATCCAGCGTGTCGAGCGAGACGTTGATGCGCTTCAGCCCCGCCGCCGCGAGCGGCTCCGCGAGGCGAGAGAGGAGGATGCCGTTCGTCGTCATCGCGATGTCGGTGATCGCAGGGTTGGCGGCAATCTCACGGACGAGGTCCGGCAGGTTGCGCCGCAACGTCGGCTCGCCGCCCGTCAGACGGATCTTCGTGAACCCGACATCCGCCGACAACCGGACGATGCGGAGGAGTTCGTCATCCGTCAGCAGTTCGTCCTTCGACTGCCAGCGCACACCTTCCGCCGGCATACAATAGACGCAGCGGAGGTTGCAGCGATCCGTCAGGCTGATGCGCAGGTAGTTGATGCGACGGCCGTATGCATCCTGCGCCGGGTCGTCCATCGAAACCATGCTGAGCGGGATCATCGTCGTGGTGGCCATTACCTACCCATTGATACGCGGCAATGTGCGCCGCCCTTGAGAGTATACCCACATAGATCAAAACAATCTACCAGTGCTCCTGCCTTCTACAACACCGTCGCACATCACCTATTCCGGCTCCTGCCCGCTGGAGGCGTTCTCGTCACCAACGCGACCGGCGCGGAGGAAGAGGCCACCATCGACCCAAAGAATCTGCCCCGTCACATACGACGCGGCATCGGAGCAGTAGTACAGGACGGCACCCGCGATGTCCTCCGGGTATCCAACGCGACCAAGCGGCGTCGTGGCGGCGAAGGCGCCTGCGTAGTCCGGCAACTCGTGGCTCGTGCGCTCGATCAGGATCGCGCCGGGGCCGACGGCGTTGACGGTGATGCCGTACGGCCCCAGTTCCAGTGCCAGCCCAACCGTGAGCATGTTGATGCCGCCCTTCGAGGCGTTGTACGGCGTCGCGCGCTTGAACGCGGACTTACTCGCGCCGCTCGACATGTTCACGACGCGGCCCCACCCCTGCTCCCGCATGAGGCGCGCGGCGGCCTGCGTGCAGAAGAACATGCTCTTGAGGTTCGTGTCGATCGTCGCGTCCCAGTGCGCCTCGTCGGTGTCGAAGAACTCCTCCCAGAGGGTGATGCCCGCGTTGTTGACGAGGATGTCGAGGCCGCCGAGCGCGTCCGCCGACTCCCGCACCAGCCGCTGACACTCCGCGACCTGCCCGACGTTCGCACCGATCACCGCCGCCTTCCGGCCCAGCGCGCGAATCTCTGCCGCGACCGCCTCCGCGCCCGGCGCGTCGCGGTGGTAATTGACGGCGACATCCGCCCCCTCGCGCGCTAGCGCCACGGCAATGCCCGCCCCGATCCCCTTGCTCGACCCCGTGACCAGCGCCCGCTTGCCCGCCAGTGTCATCGCATTCTCCTTTTTGTTGTTGTGTTATGCCGCCCCCGGCCGTTGCACACGCCGGGACGCCGTCTGGCCGACCGGATAAACCGGGAGGCCCCGCAACAGCAGGAGAACGACGATTGCGGCGAACAAACTGAAACCCGCGCCGATGCTCACCGCGATCTTGTCCCCCCGTGGCGTGCCCACCGCGACGCCGGAATCGACCGAGACGGTCGCGCGGGCGGTCGTCGGCCCGGCATTCACCTGCACCTCCGCCGTGCCGTTTGTCAGCGCCCCCAGTGAGGGCAGCGCGAACGCGAGGTTCTGGAACCCTCCCGTGGCGTCCGTTCTCGGCTCCGGCTGCGTTGCGGTAATGGAGGTTGCGAGGTCCTGGTAGGCGAGCGGGAACGCCTGCGACTGCACGGCGAGGTACGCCTGCACCGGCTGGTTCGGCGCGAGCCCTTGGCCGCTCACGATGACGTACTCGCCCAGCAGCGCGACGGGCAGAATGACGCCCTGCTTGTCCGGCATCGACGCCACGGTGGCGACCGCGCCGCTCGCGTCCCGCCGCGTGGCGACAACCGTGATCGCCGGGTCTGCCGCCGCGACGCCAACGACGAGCAGCAACACGAACAACGCCGCAGTCATCATGAGGGATACCCGAAGCCATCGCATCCTGCGTCTCCTCCATTCGATGATCGCGCCATACCGGACGCGAAGCCGCGCTCGCCCGCGATTGTACGCGAAATGCGACGTTTCCGCGCCCGGAAGAATGAGGATAGTACCTTACGCTCGGCCACTATTGGCACCAAACATGCTATCTCAGGATTGTTGTTCTGGGTGTTTGCCAGTATTGACACCCATATAACAGGCGGCGCGATACCGCCCATGTTTCCTGTTTTTATTCGTCGGTCGGCATATTCACCGCATCGCGAGCGCGCGATTCGGAATCAACCGACGTGGCTTGCTCGTAGCGAAGATCGTTGATCGTTACTCGCTCATCTCCCGCCCGTGCGATGCGTGGCGGTTGCGGCGTGGGTGTTGCGTGCCCACCACTTCGCAGGAAGGGGATAGGATGGATCTGTTTGGGGGAGACGCCACCGTGCAGGGGCTGACGGCGTACGCGCGCGCGGGAGAAGCGCGCATCGGCGAGGCCGCACCGTTCGGCGGCCATTTCCCACTTGTACCCGGCGCGGCGGACATCGTCCTGTCAGAGTCGCCGATCGGTCGTGCGCCGTTCGATGTCGTGGTGCTGTCGCACCTGCGATGGAACTTCGTCTACCAGCGACCGCAGCATCTGTTGAGTCGCTGCGCGCGGCGGCACCGCGTTTTCTTTGTCGAGGAACCCGTCTTCGATGATGGCCCGGCACGCATGGAGACGACAATGCCCCGGCCGGGCGTCTGGGTCGCGGTGCCGCATCTGCCGGAGGGGACATCCGAGGGCGAGCGCGTCCGCTTGCAACGGCAACTGCTCGACACGTTGATCGCGGAGCGCGCTGTCCGTGACTTCATCCTCTGGTACTACACGCCGATGGCGATCCCGTTCACACGGCATCTCGCGCCATCGGCAACGATCTACGACTGCATGGACGAACTCTCCGCGTTCGCGGGCGCGCCGGAGGCGATGCGGACGTACGAGAAGGAACTCTTCGTCCGCGCCGATCTCGTCTTCACAGGCGGGCAGAGCCTGTACGAATCGAAGCGCACCCAGCATCCACGCGTCTTCGCCTTCCCCAGCAGCGTCGATACCGCGCATTTCGCCCAGGCCCGCGACATGGAGCGGGAACCGGCGGATCAGGCGCACATCCCGCACCCGCGCCTCGGCTTCTTCGGCGTCATCGACGAGCGGATGGACCTTGCGCTGCTCGCGGGCATCGCGGCGTCGCGCCCGGAGTGGCATCTCGTGATGATCGGCCCGGTCGTCAAGGTGGACCCGGCGCAGCTGCCACAGCACGAGAATATTCACTATCTCGGCATGAAGAGCTACGATGACCTCCCCGCCTACCTCGCGGGGTGGGATGTCGCCCTGTTGCCCTTCGCGCGCAATGCATCCACGCGCTTCATCAGCCCGACGAAGACGCCGGAGTACCTCGCGGCGGGCAAGCCCGTCGTCTCCACGGCGATCCGGGATGTCGTGCGCCCGTACGGCGAGCGGGGACTCGTCCGTATCGCGGACACGGCGGAGGAGTTCGTCACGGCGGTTGAATGCGCCCTTGAGGAAGAACCGGAGACGCGCCTCCGGCAGGTGGACGCCTTTCTGGGGCAGACCTCATGGGACCGGACGTGGGACCGGATGCGCCAGTTGATCGAGAACGCCATCGACACGTCGATCGCGCAGGAGGACCGCATCACGGGGGTCGCGATCGCGACACCTGCGGACTAAAGAAAGAAGATAAGGGGACGATACCAATGTTCATGTTCGATTACCTCATCGTTGGGGCAGGTTTCGCCGGCAGTGTGGCGGCGGAACGGCTCGCGTCGCAACTCAATAAGAAGGTGCTGCTCATCGACCGCCGCCCGCACATCGGCGGCAACGCGTACGACCATTACGACGACGCGGGCGTGCTCGTCCACAAGTACGGGCCGCACATCTTCCACACGAACGCGCAGCGTATCTATCAGCACCTCTCGCAGTTCACCGACTGGCGACCGTACGAGCATCGCGTGCTCGCCCATGTCGATAACGGCCTCGTCCCCTTCCCGATCAACATCGACACGGTTAACCAGTTGTACGACCTGAACCTGACCGAGGAGGACATCGAAGCGTTCTTCGCGGCTGTCGCGGAGGAAAAATCACCGATCACAACCTCCGAGGACTTCGTCGTCAGCAAGGTCGGCAGGGATTTGTATGAGAAGTTCTTCCGGGGTTACACCCGCAAGCAGTGGGGCCTCGACCCGTCCCAGTTGGACGCGGGCGTGGCGGCGCGCGTTCCCGCCCGGATGAATCGCGACGACCGCTATTTCACCGATGCGTACCAGGTGATGCCGCTCCACGGCTACACGCGGATGTTCGAGAAGATGCTCGCGCACCCGAATATCAAGGTGATGCTGAACACGGATTACCGCGAGATCATGAATGTCATCCCGTACCGGGAGATGATCTACACCGGCCCGATCGACGAGTATTTCGGCTACCGCTACGGCAAGTTGCCGTATCGCTCGCTCCATTTCCATTTCGAGACGCGCGACACGTCGCAGCATCAGCCCGCCGCCGTCGTCAACTACCCGAACGACCACGCCTACACGCGCGTGACCGAGTTCAAGTACCTGACCGGGCAGGAGCACCCGAAGACGAGCCTCGTCTACGAGTTCCCGCGCGCCGAGGGCGACCCCTACTACCCCGTGCCGCGCCCGGAGAACGCCGAGAAGTATCGGCAATACAAGGCGCTGGCGGACGCCACCCCCGGCGTGCACTTCGCCGGGCGGCTCGCGACGTATAAGTACTACAACATGGATCAGGTCGTCGGGCAGTCGCTCGCGCTCTTCGACCGGATCGCCGAGGCGCAGCGCGACGTTGTGGTTGCGACAGCGCCGACCCGACAACCGACGGTGACACTCGGTAACACCGTCCCAATCCCCGCAATTGCCGTGTATCATGCCCCGGTGGCCACTGGTGTCGGGGAGCAGAACGGGGAATCATGAGGTGGCGCGCCCGGCGGCATCAATCGCTCGAAGTCTGGGGCGGGGTCGAGTCCACCGTTAATCGGGTGGGCGATGTCTACTTCGACCAACTCGAACGTAGCGGTCACGCCGGGCGCATCGATGACCTTGACCTGTTCGCGGCGCTCGGCATCCGCGCGCTCCGATACCCGATTCTCTGGGAACGCACCGCGCCGGACAGCATCGAACACGCGGACTGGTCGTGGGCGGACGCGCGACTTGAGCGGTTGCGCGCACTCGGCATCCGCCCGATTGTTGGCCTCGTCCATCACGGGAGCGGGCCGCGCCACACGAACCTGCTCGACCCGCAGTTCGCGGAGGGGCTTGCGGCCTTCGCGGGCGCGGTCGCGGCGCGTTACCCGTGGATCGAGGAGTACACGCCCGTCAATGAGCCGCTGACGACGGCGCGGTTCAGCGGCCTCTATGGCCACTGGTACCCGCATGGTCGGGACGCGCAGACGTTCTCCCGCGTGCTCCTGAATGAATGCCGCGCCGTCGTTCTCGCGATGCGGGCGATCCGCGCCGTCAGCCCATCCGCGCGCCTCGTCCAGACCGACGACCTCGGCAAGACCTTCAGCACGCCCCACCTCGCGTATCAGGCGGCGTTCGAGAATGAGCGCCGCTGGCTGACCTTTGACCTGCTCTGCGGGCGCGTTGGCCCCGGCCACCGCATGTGGTACGACCTGCTCCACAACGGCATCGACGAGGAGACAATCGCGTGGTTCAGCGCGAACCCCTGCCCGCCGGACATCATGGGCATTAACTACTACATCACAAGCGAGCGGTTCCTCGACGAACACCTGACGCCCTACCCCGAATGGACGCACGGCGGGAACGGGCAGGAGGCCTATGCCGATGTCGAGGCGGTGCGTGTGCGGCGGCACGGCATCGCGGGGCCGGAAACACTGCTGCGCGAGGCATGGGAGCGGTACGGCCGCCCCATCGCGATCACGGAGGCACACCTCGGCGGCGAGCCGGAGGAGCAGGTGCGCTGGCTCGCGTACCTCTGGAAGGCGGCGCACGCGGTCGCCGGGCGCGGCATCGACCTCCGCGCCGTCACGATCTGGTCCCTGCTCGGCGCGTTCGACTGGCACAATCTGGTCACGCGCGACGAAGGCCACTACGAACCCGGCATCTTCGACGTGCGCACCACACCTCCCGCGCCCACCCTCCTCGCGCCCATCGTCCACGCGATGGGCACAGGGCAACCGCTGCACCACCCCGCCCTCGCGCGACCGGGCTGGTGGGATCGCCCGGATCGGCTCCTCTACCCGCCCCGATAGATCGGCACAGGGGTGCGCGTCAAAGTTTTGCAGGACATCTCGATAGCGCAAATTCGTTGAGCGAAACCACCGATACCGCCCGACTTTGGCCGCACGGAGACAGCAAGTGAGAGCAATACAGAGAGCAAACCCTGCCAATCTGAGACGTACGGACATACTTGCAAAACTTTGACGCGCACCCGTTGGTTGATCGACCGGAACCGTCATCGCTTCGCTATGGCGCTGCACAAACGAGATCGGCGTTGCGCGGCACTTGCAGCGGCGGTGTCCGGGTTCCTTACGGGTTCCAGCGGCGGATATCATCCGGGGTGCGCGTGCGGTACTCGTATGCCTCCACCGGGTATGGCGCGTTCGCCGCCACCGCATCGAGGTCGAGTTCCACGCCGAGGCCGGGGGCGGTCGGCAAGGCGATGTATCCCTCCTCCTGCTCCGCCGCCCCCGGCGCCACCGCGTGGCGTGGCGCCTTGTCGCGCGGCATGTATTCGAGGAAGAGGAAGTTCGGCGCGGTCGCCATCACGTGCACATTCGCCATCTGCACGATGGGGCCGACCGAACCCGCGTGCGGCGCGATGCGCACCCCGGCGGCCTCGGCAATCGCCGCGATCTTCTTCAACTCCGTGATACCGCCGAGCCGCGTCGTCTCCGGCTGCACGAGCGCGACGGCGCCAGATTTAATCAGGTCATACATCGCCCATTTGCTGGCGAGCCGCTCCCCCGCCGCCAGCGGCACCGTCACCTTCGCGGCGACGGCGGCGAGGGCATCCGTGTCATCGGGATGCGTCGGCTCCTCGAAGAAGGCGGGGCGGTACCGCTCCGCGTCGTGGGCGATGCGCACCGCCGCGTGGACGGTGAACTCGCCGTGCCCGTGGAGGCCGATCTCGATCCCGTCGCCCACGGCGGCGCGCAACTCACCGAGCGTCCGCGCGGACGGGTTGCACTTGAACGCGGTGAATCCCTCGGCGACGAGTTCCTGCGCCAGTTCCGGCGTGCTCGCGTGGCCGTATACACGCACGCGCTCGCGCACCGCGCCGCCGAGCAGTTCGTACACCGGCACGCCCAACGCCTTGCCCTTGATGTCCCACAGGGCGATGTCGATCGCACTCTGCACGCCGCCGCGCACTGCCCCGATCTGTCCGTGGCTGTGCAGCGCGTCGTAGACCTTCAGCCACAGCCGCTCGGCGTGGAAGGGGTCCTCGCCCACGAGCAGCGGCGCGATCTCCCGCACCCCGACCGCGACGACCTCCGGCCAGCCGCCACCCTCGCCGTAGCCGACGATGCCCGCGTCCGTGTGCACCGCGACGAAGAGCCAGTTGCGCCCGCGCGGGCGCTCCGTCGCCCCTCCATCATTCGCCCGCACGAGGTACGTTCGGATGTCGGTGATCTTCACGCGCTCCCCTGTCACTCAAATCGACCGACCCCGTGCGGGAATGATACGGTGCCCGCCCGTAGCGGGCAAGGGTCGCGCCTCATCCGGCGTGGCGCGCGACGCTCCACAATCAGGGAGTGTCGCGCGGCGGCGGCGACCACCCCGGCACCGTGCGCGGGATACCGGAGGCGACGATCGCGCGTTCTTCCGCATCCGCATCGTAGGGCACGCGGTATTGCGCGCCGTGCCACGCGCCGTCCCAGTCGAGGATCGTGTACTGCGCGACGGGTTCGCCGTCCGTGGCGAGCGAGACGCTGGCAACATTGACGAGCGTCATGCCGCCCCACTCCCGCACGCACGGCATGTGATAATGTCCGCAGCAGACGATGGCCGCGTTCGCGCCCCCGTACAGCCGTTCGAGGTCATCGTCCGTCGAATCTGCCTTGAGCGCCCAGCCGTAGAGGTTGTGGATGTTCGCGTGGACGACGAGCAGATCCTGACCCGGCGCGAGGCCGAGGCGCAGCGAAAAAGGGAGCGCCCACATCGCCGCGATCCGCTCCGCACCGCGCGCGCTCGGTCCACGGTGTAACGACCTTTGTGAGCGGCGTCCACGGGCTGTCCGGCTGTGTATGTGGGAGGTCGTGCCAGAGCCGTTCATCCTCGTTGCCCATGATGCAGGTGCATCCCGCCGCCATCAACCTGTCCCACGTTGCCGCCGGGCGCGGCCCCGCGAGCGCGTGATCCCCGGCAGCGACGATCATCTGCACGGGGCGGTGGCGTTCCAGCGCGGCGAGGACGGCGTTGAGCGCGGTCAGGTTGCCGTGCACATCGGAAAAAAGGGCGATACGCATTGGTGCAGATCGATCCACGAATATCCTAACGGCCGAGAGTCCCCCGTGACGCATCGTAGTGGGCGGGGACGTGATTGGCAAGAAATGAGTGAACGGATGGAGCCTGTCATGTCATCCCCCGCCCCCCACGCCGCCGCGATGGTGCACCTCGCGGCGGTCGATCCGATCCTCGCGCGGATCATCGCGCAGCACGGCCCCTGCACGCTGACGTATGAGCCGGACCTGTTCGGCTCGGTCCTGCGGGCGATTGTCGGGCAGCAGCTCTCCGTGCGCGCCGCCGCGACGATCTGGGCGCGCGTCGTCGCGCTCGTGCCGGAGGGCGCGCGAACACCGGAGCGCGTGCTCGCCGTGCCGGAGGAGCAGTTGCGCGCCGCCGGTCTCTCGTGGGGCAAGGTGCGCTATGTGCACGACTGCGCGCTGCGTTTCGCGGATGGCACGATCAACCCCGCGACGCTGGCGAGCGCGGAGGACGAGGCGGTCATCGCCACGCTCACGGCGATCAAGGGCGTCGGGCGGTGGACGGCGGAGATGGTGCTGATGTTCTCTCTCGGCCGCCCGGACATCCTCTCGACCGGCGATTACGGCCTCCGCAGCGCGATGCAACGCCACTGGGAGTTGCCCGGCCCCGCGACGCCTGCCGAGATGGCGACAATCGCGGCGCGATGGCAACCGTATCGCTCCGTCGCGTCGTGGTATCTCTGGCGGTCACTTGGCAACGCGCCCATTCGCCCGGACGGAATCGTAGAACATCAACACAGGTCTTGAGAAAGTTGACACCGTGCCGATCTGCTGCTAGGCTTCGCGTTGGCATTGACGGGGAGCAGTACGCGCACCCGACGCCCAAGCGAGCCGGGGATTGGTGAGAGCCTGGTAGCGGACGGCGCGGAACCTCG
>JBBSII010000105.1:0-9988 GCA_038232175.1 Thermomicrobiales bacterium | reverse complement strand
GGTTGGGAAGACGCCCGCAACACGGCGGGGAGCCGGATCGACTGGCGCTTCACGACGGCAGATGCACGGATCAAGCTCAAGCATCTCTATCCGATCACCCTTCCCGATGAATGCGGTGTATCCTCTGTGTCAGAATACTAGTCAAGTTACGGAACACGGAAAGTTCGTCGCGGAGATCAACAATCGGCACACCTGTTTCGGGCGTGAGCAGGACGACTGGCTTTACGTGGACGCGGCAGGGGAAAATCTCATCTTCCCAGATCGCATTTCGATCCTGATACGGCTCTCCAACGATCTCCAAGATACCGATCCATCGGGACACACCCGTTAGGTAGCAGAGGAGGTAGTCACCGGCCTTGATCTGGCGAACGGTTGCCCAACGCCTTTCTCGGAAACCGGAAACGGTCGCACCGGCATCGGTGAACTCCTGCCACGTCTTCACGGAGAACAGATTGAGCCAGTACGTTCTCGGTTCGGTCGTCATGTCTCTGGCTCCGTTGCCTTGCTTCTCCTGCCCGGCTTCCCGGCGTGTTCACGCGCATAGCGGTCCGCTTCCGTTTCGGAAACTACGAATGTCCGCTTACCGACACGGGTCGCTCTCAACGAACCGCGTGCAATCTGGACACGCAGACTGCCAGTGCTCTTCAAGCCGAGTCGTTGCGCGAGTTCTTCGAGCGTCATGTATCCGTCCACCTTTCCATCATAAAGTAAGCGATACCGCTTGACAATATAGATGTTATCGCTTATAATGGGAGGTGTCAAGGGCAATCGGGCACTTGGCAATGAAACGCCCCGCCGGTGCTACGAACACCGACAGGGCGGCAACCAAAGGACAGTTACTCCAATGGTCACAGCACAGTCTATCGCACCGCGCACTATCACCACGAAGTCCGGCATGATTCTGCCCGCGACGATTGACCAGCGGACCGACTTCAACATGATTACTACTGCAATGGCGATCTATTACAAACGATCCGGCTGCCTCGGCTCGTTCGCTACTGCCGTCGCCGTTGCCGATGCGATGCGCGACAGCAGCGCGGTGGTCGTGCTCTATGTCGGACTGGACGGCGGGCAAGACGCGCGGGTGCTGTGGCCAAACAGCATCACCTTCACGAAGGATAACAAGATCGTGGCGAAGTGCTATTGCACACTGCGCAAGCAGTGGAAGACCTTCCGCATTGACCGGATGTTGACGTGCCACGAGTTGACGACGCCGGATGATGTAGAGGACGCGGCATAACAGCGGGATTCATGGGGGCGGCGTGTGCTGCCCCTTTGCACATAGAGGAGATACGACGATGGCAAAAGAGCGCAAGGGCCGGGACGGTATCACGCAACTCGCAGACGCGCGCTGGCAAGCGCGCGTGACCGTTGGCTACAAGGACGGCAAGCAGGTTCGCAAGGCGGTCTACGGAAAGACGTACGTCGAATGTAAGACGAAACTGGTTGAACTTCAGGGCAATCAGCACAAGGGCATCGCGCCGATGAATGATCGGATCACGGTGAAACAGTTTCTCACGGATTGGTTGGAGGATTCCGTGAAGCCGTCCGTGCGACCGCGCACGCACGAAAGTTACACGCAGATCGTGGCAGCGCATATCGTCCCGGTGCTCGGCAAGACCGCCCTCACGAAGTTGACACCCGCACAGGTACAAGCCCTGATGAACGCGAAGACAAAGGAAGGGCTTTCCGTACGCACCGTCACGTATATCCGGGCTATCTTGCGACGGGCACTCAATCAAGCCGTCAAATGGGGGATGGCACCGCGCAACGTTGCCGCCCTTACCGAACCGCCCAAGCGCGAGTACCACGAGGTTCAACCGTTGACACTCGCTGAGGCCAAAACGTTCCTCACATCCATCACCGGCACGCGCCATGAGGCGTTATTTCTCACAGCCACCGTGTTGGGCTTGCGGAAGGGTGAACTGCTTGGTTTACGCTGGCAGGATGTAGACACGGACAAGGCGGTGCTTACCGTTAGGACGCAGGCGCAACGTATCAGCGACGTACCCCAGTTGGTAGAGCCGAAGACGCACAAGAGCCGTCGCACCGTCGCCTTACCCGCGCTCGTGGTGGACGCCTTGAAGCGGCATCGCATCCGGCAACTCGAAGAACGGCTCGTGGCCGGAAGTCGCTGGCATGACATGAGCCTCGTGTTCCCGTCCACCATCGGCACCATCGCGGATAGCGCGAATGTCACGCACGCCTTCCACGATGCCCTACAACGCGCCGAACTGCCCCGGCAGCGGTTCCACGACCTGCGGCACCTTGCCGCGTCCCTGATGCTCGCACAGGACGTAAATCCGAAGGTCATGCAGGAGATTCTAGGGCATAGCCAGATGAGCATGACGATGGACTTATACAGCCATCTCATGCCGAGCGCGAAGAAGGACGTTGCGGCGCGGATGGATGCCCTGCTCACGGGTACGGACTAGGCATCAGGCGTTCATAGGCATCAGCATAGGCATCAAACACCAATAAAGGCGACGCTACTCATCAGCGTCGCCTTCTGTTTATGGCTTCCGAATGCGGTAAAGTGAGTGGCTGGGGCGCAGGGATTCGAACCCCACCTACCTGATTCAGAGTCAGGCGTTCTACCGCTAAACTACGCCCCAACAGCGCGGTGAAAGTATCCCACGGCGCGGCGGGTTTCGTCAACGGCTGGCGCGCTTTTTTCCGTATGAGCGCACGCATCACGCGGCGACATTGCCGTTATCGACGTGGACACGCTGCATCGCGCGGAGTTCCTGCGTTTCCGTCAGCGTCTCGTCCGCGCCCGTGACGAGAACCTGGCAATCATCGCCGCCGTTGACGATCGTTTCGATGACGAAGGCGCGATGGATCGGGTCGAGTTCCGAGAGGATGTCATCGAGGAGGGCGACCGGGGAGTCGCCCGTTTCGTCTGTCATCACGGCGATCTCCGCGAGTTTCAGCGCGAGCACGGCGAGGCGTTGTTGCCCGCGCGACCCGTAGGCCGCGAGTTCGACGCCGTTGTACAGGAGCGTCAGGTCGTCGCGGTGCGGCCCGACGACGGTGACGGCGCGGCGATGCTCCTCCGCGCGGCGGTCGGCGAGCGACTGCGCGAAGTTGCGCGCCGCCGTGCTTTCCGTGCCCGCGAGATCGTCGGGGTTCGTCGCGTCGCCCGCCGCCGGGATGCTCGGCGTGTAGGCAATCGCGAGCGGCACGTCGCGACCCGTCAGGGCGATGAAGATGCGATCGGCGTGCGCGGAGAGCCGGGCGATAGTCGTCTGGCGGCGGGCGTGGACGAACGCGCCGCTCGCGATGATCCCCTCGTCCCAGTAGGCGAGTTCCTCGTGCACCGCCGGGTCGCTGGCGGACCGATGCTCGGCGGTGAACCGTTTGAGCAGCGCGTTCCGCTGCGCCAGCGTCGTCGTGTACGACGCGAGCGCGCGGATGTAGCGGCGGTCGATCTGCGAGAGCATCACGTCGAGGTACTTGCGGCGGATGCTCGGCGCGCCGGTGATTAACTCCAGATCGGTCGGCGCGAAGACGACCGCGCGCAGGGTGCCCACGGCATCAACGGCGCGGCGGGCGATGCCGTTGACCTTCACCTGCTTGCGCGTCATTGCCGCTCCCTCGCCCGCCGTCTTCTCCAGTTGCAGGCCGATTTCGAGCGCGACCCCGCCGTGCGCGGTCGTCACGTCGCCGTGCACGCGGGCGTAGGGGGCGCTGGCGAACTCCGTGCCGCTCTCCCAGCGGATCATCTCGCGGTCCAGCCCGGCGCGCGGCGAGCGCGTCGTGGAGAGAAAGGCGACGGCTTCGAGGATCGTGGATTTGCCGCTGCCGTTCGCGCCCGTGATGACAAGACCTCGCGCCGGAATCTCCAGCGCGAGGCGGCGATAGCAGCGGAACTCCTCCAGTGTCAGCGCGGTGAGCTGCATATCCCTCCGGTCATGCGTCCACCGCACCCCACCATCATCTACTGTGCGAGGTGCATCGGCATGATGACGTAGACCGCGTCGCCGCTGCCGACGGGCCGGAGGACGCCGGCGTTGTTCGGCCCCTGCATCTCCAACGCCATCTGCTGCGTCTTCGTCGCGTTGAGCACGTCGGAGAGGTAGCGCACATTGAAGGCGATCACGCCGGACGGCCCCTCAATGCTCGCGTCCACGTCGCTGAGGTTGTCGCCCACCTCGGCGGCGTTCGCGCTGACCTGGAGCGTGCCGGTGCTGTACTCCTCCTCGCCCTTCGTCACGGCGATCTTGACGACATCGTTGTTCTCGCGCGCGAAGATGTTGGCGCGGCGAATCGCGCCGAGGAAGCCCTCGCGGCTTGCCACCGCGCGCGTGTTGTATGACTTCGGCACCAGTTGCCGCACCTCGGGGAATGTTCCGTCGATCAGGCGCGAGACGAACTCGACGCTCCCCGACTTGCACATCAACTGGTTACGGTTCGGCGTCACCGTCATCTCGACGGGTTCCTCGCTGTCGCCGAGCACGCGGGCGAGTTCGGCCATCGCGCGCGCCGGGACGATGATCGAGACCGGCTCACTGACCGGCGCGGCCAACTCCCCGTCGCGCACGGCGAGGCGGAAGCCATCGGTCGCCGCGAGCGAGATCGTCTGCCCATCGATCTTCACATGAATACCCGCGAGCACGGGGCGGCTGTCGTCGCCCGCCGCCGCGAAGGAGACCTGCGCGATCATCTCCTTGAGCAGCACGCCGTCAATCGTCGCCGTCGGCCCGTTGCCCTCGGAGAGGGAGGGGATCGCGGGGAAGTCCTCCGCGTCGATGCCCCGGATCGTCGAGCGGTTGCGCCCGCAGTTGAGCGTCAGCGCGAGGCGGCTATCGACGGCCAGCGTGACCGTCTCCGACGGCAGCGTATTGACCCACTCGGTCAGCGACTTCGCCGGGATCGTCACGGAGCCGCCCTGCTCGATCGTGCAGGAGATCCACGACGTGATCGCCATCTCCAGATTCGTCGCGGCGAGTTTCAATTTGCTGTCCTCGGTCACGAGGAGGATGTTATTCAGCACGGGGAGCGTTGTCTTGGACGCGACCGCGCGCATCACTTGGCCGAGCGCCCGATGCAGGTTCTCCTGGCTCACCGTCAGTTTCATCCCCACGCTCGTCGGCACACTATCAATATTTTCCTGTGTCGCCACCGCGACCTCCGTTGCCTCGAACAAGTCCACCATCGCTGCAAACCCTCCCCACGCATCGAATACCGCCCGTCCGTATTGTACGTACACTCTACACGAGTTTGCGGTGGGGCGCAAGGGGAGGCGCATGACGATGATACAATCTCCGCGAAAGGCGGTCAAAAGAGGCGGATGGACAATGAAGAACACGGGCGCGGCAACGGACTGCGCGACCTCCCCAGCGTCGGCGAATTGCTCGCCGACCCGGATATCCAGCGCGCGGCGGATGGGATGGCGCGCGAATATGTCGTGCAGATCGCGCGCGCGGTCATGCAGGAGAGGCGCGCGCAATTCCGCGAAATGCAATCGCCAATCGACCGGGACGGCATGATCGCGGCGATGTGCGCGCGGCTCATGCAGCAACAACGGCCCAAACTCCGCCGCGTCATCAACGGCACGGGCGTCATTCTGCACACCAATCTCGGTCGCGCCCCGATGAGTGAGAGCGCGGTGGCCGCGATGCGGGAAGCGGCAGCGGCGTACGTGCCGCTCGAAATGGACCTCGCATCCGGCAACCGTGGCGGGCGCATGGCGGAGATCGAGCGGCTGTTTAACCTGCTGACGGGCTGCGAGGCCGCGCTCGTCGTCAACAACAACGCCGCCGCGACGATGCTCGTGCTCGTGGCGGTCGTCTCCCCCGCACGGAACGCGGTCGTCCTCTCGCGGGCCGAGGCGGTGGAGATCGGCGGCTCGTTTCGCATCCCGGACATCCTGCGGCAGAGCGGCGCGACCCTCGTCGATGTCGGCACGACGAACCGGACGTACCTGCGGGATTATGCGGACGCGATGACCGCCGAAACCGCCGCTTTCCTAAAAGTACATTCGAGCAACTTCCGCGTGACGGGGTTTGTGCACGAAACATCGGTCGGTGAACTCGTTCCGCTCGCGGCGGCATCGGGCATCGCCGTGATCGACGATCTCGGCAGCGGTGCACTCGTCGATACGACAGCCTACGGCCTGGCGCGAGAACCGACCTTGCAAGGGAGCGTGGCGGCGGGCGCGCACCTGACCTGCGCGAGCGGGGACAAATTGCTCGGCGGCCCGCAGGCGGGCATCATCCTCGGTCAGCGCGCGTGGGTCGCCAAGTGCGCCGCGCATCCGTTCGCTCGCGCCGTCCGCGCCGACAAAACGACGCTCGCCGGACTCGCCGCGACCCTGCGCCACTATCTGCGGCAGGATTATTCTGAACATATCCCTATATGGCGGATGATCGCGACATCGCCGGAGGTTCTACACGGGCGTGTTGAAGACTGGGTGCGACAACTCCGTGGTAATGGCGTCCCGGTGGCGGTGACGGCTTCCGTCGCGACCATCGGGGGCGGGTCATTGCCGGGGGAGACGCTGCCGTCCTTCGCGCTCACCATCCACGAGCAGGACGCGCGTGCGGACGGACATTCGATTGATGCGCTCGCGACCGGCCTCCGCATGGGCACGCCGCCACTCGTCGCGCGGATCGACCAGGGCCGACTCTGGATCGACGCGCGCACGGTCTTCCCGGCGGACGACGCGGACGTGGTGCGCGCCGTCGGTGCGGCATGGCGGGCGATGTAGGGGCGTGGTTGCTGCTACCTGTTACGCGCGTGGTGAGCGCAAGTCCCGGAAGACGGAACTGGGCGGCGGATAGAGTTTCAGATACTCATTCAGCCGCATCATCTCGGCCTGGTAGAACCGCATCATCTCCGGGGCGCCGCTCGCGCGCGCATCCTCGACCAGTTCGCTCGACTCCGTGATGCGTTGCCGTGCATATTCGTGCAGCAGCGCGCGGATGATGCTGCTCGCCTCCGGAATCACCAGGCCAACATACCAGTTGTCCTGTGTCTCGGTGTGGGAGAGCAATCGGGTCACCTGGTCGGTGACCGCCTCCGGCACGCGCTCGAAAACCGCCTCGGTATCGAGGTACGCTTCCATATCCCGCGCGAGCGCAACCAGCGTCTCCCAGATGATGCGATGCACCGCGTCCGTGAAGATGTCCGCCACGTCTTCCGGCAAGGCGTGCAGCACGTCCGGCATCGCCGCCGGGTAGCGGATGAGGAGCGAGAGCAGGTACTCGGTGCGCGTCGGGCCAAGGGCGCGGGGAGCCGCTTGCGCCACGGACGTTGTGGCGGGCTTGCTCCGCTGACGCAGCGCGCTCTCGATGTACGACTCGCCAACACCAAGGAGCCGCGCCACCATGCTGACGTAGACATCGCGCTCGACGCGATCGGCCAATTCCGGGATGAGCGGCGCGATCTGGTTAATGATGGCGGTCTTGCCGTGCCCGGTCTTCGTGTCGCCGCTCGCGATCGCGGCGCGGATGACGTAATCGAGGACAGGCACGGCGGCGGCGACGAGCGCGGGCCACGCCGGTGGGTCGGCGCGAATGAACTCGTCCGGATCCTTGCCGGACGGCACGGTGAGCACATTAATCTGCACGGAGAGGCGGCGCTGCGCCCGCACGAGGCCGCGCGCATCGACGACGTACTCCGCGTCGTCGCCGAGAGCGTTGCGGAGGGTATCGACGGCGCGCAGCATCGCCATCTGTCCGGCGGCGTCGGCGTCGAGCGCGAGGACGATGCGCGGCGTCAGTTTCTTGACTAGCCCAACCTGCTGCTCCGTCAACGCCGTGCCCATCGTCGCAACGACGTTGCGGTGGCCGAACTGATGCGCGGTCAGGGCATCGACATACCCCTCGACGATGACGACCTCCTGCTGCTTGCGGATCGCCTCCGCCGCACGGTCGATGCCGTAGAGCAGGTGGCTCTTGTCGAAGAGCGGCGATTGCGGGGTGTTGAGGTACTTCGGCTGCTGATCGTCCGCGAGCGCGCGCCCGCCGAAACCGACGACCCGCCCGGCGCGGTCGCGGATCGGGAAGATGAACCGGCCCCGGAAGCGGTCGTACGGCCCGTTGCCGCCGTCGCGCGTCGAGAGCAGGCCGATCGACAGCGCCTCCTGCAGGTCGTGGTTGCGCCCGCGCAGGTACTGCGTCAGCGCTTCCCACTCGTTCGGCGCGTAGCCCAGTTGGAAATCTTCCGCGATGGCGTCCGAGATACCCCGTTTCGCGAGGTACGCGCGGCCCGGTTGCCCTTTCGGATGGACGCGCAGCAGGTTCTGGTAGAAGAGCGCGGCGGCCTCGTTCATCGCGAGCAGTCGTTCCCGGCGCTCCTCG
Organism: Thermomicrobiales bacterium; assembly: GCA_038232175.1. GTDB lineage: Bacteria > Chloroflexota > Chloroflexia > Thermomicrobiales > JALYUS01 > JALYUS01. The sequence continues at coordinate 1,682 of JBBSII010000105.1, read as the reverse complement.
GCTTCACTCGTCGTTTTTTTTTCGGGTGACTGTGTGAGAGTGACGCCCGCCCGTTCCGCGAGCAATGTCAAGGCTTCCCTGAAGTCGAGATTTTCCACTTTCATGACGAAGGTGAAGAGGTCGCCGCCCTCATTGCTGCCGAAGTCGCGCCATGTCTGCGTCTCCGGCCAGACATGGAAGGACGGCGTCTTCTCCGTCCGAAACGGGGAGAGGCCCGAATACGTCCGCCCCGTCTTCTTCAGTGGGGTGTACTGGCCGATCAGTTCGACCAGATCGATCCGCTCGCGGATTTGTCGGATGGCGTCATCGCTAGCCATGCGTCTCCCTTATGCCCAGTAGTGCGGGTGGTGAATTTCATCGAAACAACGCAGCGCATAGAGATCGGTCATTCCGGCGATGTGATCCTTGAGCGCGACGGCAAGCCCGTCGCGCCGACAAGTTTCGGTCACGTCCGGCGGCAGCACCTCCGGGTGCTTCTCGTAGTACCGCCAGAGTGCGAGCACGACCCGTTCCGCGCGCTCGCGCTCCGGCGTCACCTCGGGGCCAGCGTAGACGCGGTGGAACATGAAATCGCGCAGGCTGTCCGCCGCGCCGAGCACCGGCTCTGTCAGCGTGATCCCGCCCGTCACGGGCGGCGCGCCGTCCTCGCCGCTCGCCCACCAGTTCGCGATGATGCAATCGGAGACCATCGTGTTGATCCGCTTCGCGTGCGTCGGGCCGAGCGTCTGCACCGCATCGGACGGCAGATCATCGACGGTGATGAGGCCCGCGCGGATCGCGTCGTCGATGTCGTGGTTGATGTAGGCGATGGCGTCCGCGAGGCGCATGATCTGCCCTTCGAGCGTCGTTGGCCAGCCGGGGCCGCCGTCTGCGAGCACACCGGCGCGCGGCTTCGAGTGGTTGAGGATGCCGTCGCGCACCTCGGCGCTGAGGTTGAGGCCCCGCCCCTCCTTTTCGAGATGATCGACGATGCGCAGGCTCTGCTCGTTGTGGCGATATGGCACGCCCATCGCCAGCGTGATCGCGCCCTCGCCGGCGTGCCCGAACGGGCCGTGGCCGAGGTCGTGTCCCATTGCGATTGCTTCCACAAGGTCCTCATTGAGTCGGAGCGCGCGGGCAATCGTCCGCCCGATCTGCGAGACCTCCAGCACATGCGTCAGGCGCGTACGGTAGTGATCGCCGAGTGGCGCGATGAAGACCTGCGTCTTGTGTTTCAGGCGACGGAACGAGGGGGAATGCAAAATCCGGTCGCGGTCGCGCTGATAGATCGTCCGCATCAGGGACGCATCGTCCGGGTGCTGACGACCGGCGCTCCGGCTACTCCGCGCGGCGTAGGGCGAGAGGCGCGCGTCCTCGTCCGCTTCGAGGCGCGGCCGGATGCTGCTCAGACGTTCATCGGTTGCGGGGCGGGCCATCACCGGACTCCTCGACCATCGGCGCGGGCGGACAAACATGCAACGCCAGTATACGTCATGTACGTACAATATGCGACGACGCGATGGCACCGATGAAATGACGATGAGAGCTTTTTCGTAATGACCGAGTCGGTCACCTTCCCCTGGTGGTGGGGGGGGGGGGGGGGGGGCGCTAGAGGGGGGCGCCGCGGGGGGCGGCCCCCCCACAAAAAAAATAACAGACATAACACTACAAAACCGCACACTGCGACCACGGCAGAGGGCGTC
>JBBSII010000104.1:0-10030 GCA_038232175.1 Thermomicrobiales bacterium | reverse complement strand
CTGTCCGAACAGTAGGTGAAGGGAAGGGAAATCGCATGGACGAAGGATCGGCGGGGCGTTACGCGATGTACACGACGATGCACCGCCAACCGGCGGACCTCCGCGCGCTCCTCGCGGCGGGGTGGGACAGGGCGAACGAGGCGGCGGGGCTGCTCGCGGAGGCGCAGCGCGTCTTTGTCGTCGGCATCGGCACGAGTTTCCACGCCGCGCAGATCGGTGCGACGCTGCTCCACGCGGCGGGGTCGGACGCACGCGCGGTGGACTCGCATGAGTTTGCCACCTACCCCCCCGCCCTGCGCGCCGGGGACGCCGTGATCGTTATGGCGCACAAGGGGACGAAGCAGTATTCCGCGCACGCGGTGGAACTGGCGAAAGCGGTGGGCATCCCGTGCATCGGCATCAGCGGCGAAGGCTCGGAGATGAGCGGCGACGGCCCGACGCTGATCTTGCGGACCGTCGCGCAGGAGACATCGGCGGCGTACACCGCGAGCCACCTCGGCGCGCTGACGGTGCTGGCGCAGGTCGCCACCGCGCTCGGCGAGCGGCGCGGCGCGGCGGTCACGGGCTGGCGCGCGGCGCTCACGGCGCTCCCGGAGCAGGTCGAGGACGTGCTGCGGCGCGAGGGCGAGATCGAGCCGGTCGCCCGCGCGATGATCGACGCCACTTGCCGCATCTTCTGCATCGGCGCGGGGCCGAATGCGCCGACTGCCACCGAGGCCGCCCTTAAGGCGCGCGAGACCGCCTACGTCACCATCGACGGGATGAGCGTCGAGCAGTTCCTGCACGGCCCGATGGTGACGGTGAACCCGGACGACCGGATCGTCGCCATCGCGGTCGAGGGGCCGGGGATGGAGCGCCTCGCGCAGGTCTGCAACGCACTCCGGCTGATCGGCACGCCGCTGTGGGTGGTCGGCAGCGCGGTCGCGACCGTGCCGGACGCGGCACACTTCGCGCTCCCCACCGTGCCGGAACCGCTCTCGCCGCTGTTGACGGTCGTGCCGGTACAACTGCTCGCGTACTTCCTCGCCATCGCGAAGGGGACGAACCCGGACACCTTCCGCCGCGACGACCCGCGCTACCTGACGGCGTTCAGCAGCCTTGCGCTTTGATGAGTAACGAGTAGCGAGTAGCGAGTAACGAGACGGTTGGCTTCGCATCTTGCTACTTGTTACTTTTACCTCGCTACTCACTACTCGCTACTCGCTACTGCCACCGAGGAGGATCACCGATGCAAGCATACGATCTCGCCGATGTGCTGGCGGCGCACGCGGTGGCGGGCACGCTTTACCATGAGTTTGTGCGCGCGCCGTCGCTCAGCACCGGGCTGTACCTGCTCCCTGCCGGTACTGCCGACCCGCAGCAGCCCCACACCGAGGACGAGGTGTACTACATCATCGACGGACGCGCGCACATCCGGGTCGCGGATGAGGATCGCGCGGTCGCGGCGGGGAGCGTCGTCTTCGTCGCGGCGGGCGTGGAGCATCGGTTCCACACGATCATGGAGGACCTGAAAATCCTCGTCTTCTTCGCGCCAGCGCGGGGCACACACGCGACCGTACCGGCGTAGCGATCAGGCAGACACGGCGAGTGTCAGCGTATCGGCCTGCCACGCCTCGATGATGGATGATGGATCAAGGAACGAAGAGAGGGCGCCCACGCGGGGCGCCCTCCGATTCTTGCCTACCGTCAACTGCCGACGAGCGACTATCGACTGCTCAGCCGCACTTGACGTCGAGCTTGGCCTCGCGGGCGGAGAGTTGCGCCTGCTCGACTAGTTGCTGCGCGCCCTTCTTCAGGTAATCATCGAGGCTTGTCTGACCACTGAGATAGGCCTGGAAATTCTGGCCCCACTGCGGCCGGTCGGCCTGGCTGACGTTGTTGAAGTACATGAGATGCCGGTAGAAGATCTGCTCCGGGTTCTGCTGGAAGAGGGCGAAACGCGGGTCGTCCAGCTTGACATTCTGGTTCGCGGGCAGGCGATAGGATGGTTTGACGTACTCCGCCTGAATTTTCGGCTGCGTCATCCATTGCATGTAGTCAACCGCGATTGCCTGGCCCATCGCGTCCTTGCCCTTATCGCGCAGGTCGGCGATCGGGATGCCGTAGGTGGTGTCGCGCTCGCCGTCGTCGGCGATCTTGCCCGCGTTCGCGGCCACGTCCGCGCCGAAGGTCTCCGCGTCCGGCTGCGGCGTTGGGAAAGCGCCGATGTCGAACTTGGCAAGCCCCTCCGCCTTCGCCTCGTCAAGCAGTTGGAGGAAGGCCTGATTTTCGAATATCATCGCGCCTTTGCCCTCGTAGAAGAGTTGACGCGCGTTGCTGACATTGACCGAGGTAAATCCCGGCTCGTAGTAGGAGAGGAGTTTCTTCAACGCCGGCCAGCCCGCACGGGCCCACGGCGTGTCATAGGGCCACTTGCCGCTGCACACCGCATCGATTTTCTGCTGGAGGCTCATGAATTGGCCGCCGCCGGTGATGGCATCCCATTGCTTGCGATCCAGCGAGATCATCAGAATCCAGCAGGTATGCGAGGTCGTCTGCACGTCGCCCGAACGCGCAATGGGGATAAGCCCGGCGGCCTTCAACTTGTCCATGGCGGCGAACCACTGCTTCCAGGTCTTCGGCACATCGGCGTCCGTCAGCCCTGCTTTCGCCCATGCGTCCTTATTGTAGACCCATGCGGACTTGTAACGGGTGAAGGGCAGGCCGTAGTTGTTCTTGAGACCGTACTTCGCGAAGACGAGCAGATCCGGTGCGAAATCACTCCGCCAGGGCTGCCCGGTGTAGGGGGAGACCTTATCCAGTTCCGGCGACAGACTGATCCACTGGACGGTGTTCGTTGCCTCCTGCACGTCGCTCGTGACCTGGTCGGGGAACGTCGAGACGATGGTCGCCAGGGACTTCGAGGCGGAGTGCGTCGTCACCCATTGATAGAGATCGGTCGCCGTGGTGCCGGGAACGTCGGTGAGCTCGATGGTGACGCCCGGATGCTCCGTCTGATAGCGCTTGAGCAGGTTGCCGAAGACCACCGTGTCCGGGTCCGGCTTACCGGTGGAGAGGGGCGGGTTCGGCTGCCGCGCCATCGAGATCGCGCCCTTCAGCTCGGGCCGCGTCACGGTGATCGAGGCAGCGGCGGCGGGCGTTGCCCCGGCGGCGACGGCCGATCCGGTGGGGGCAGTTGACGCCGGGGCGGCCGCCGCCGGGGTCGGCGTGAGGATTGTCACGACGGCCTGGGTCGTCGGGGCTCCGCCGCCGCTCGTGGTTGCTGCGCCCGCTTTTGGCGTGTCGGTCGCCTTGCTGGAGCCACAGGCGGCAAGAATCCCCGTCGCCGCGCCCCCGGCGGCGATGCCGAGCATCCGGCGGCGGTTCACCCGCGCCAGCAGGAATGATGGGTGTTTCGACTCGTTGCTCACGGAAACCTCCTCATTGAGAAGAAGTAGTCAGTCGTCAGTAGTCAGTAGACGGTTGAAAGTGGAAGCGTTTCGCGCGTCTATCTTTGGCTACGTCCTGCTGCTACACCGATATCCTTTCTGACTACTGCCTACTGTCTACTGACCACTGACTACTGCCCGCGCTCCTTTCCTAGAATTTGACCGCACCGGACGTGAGACCCTTGATGAACTGCTTCGAGGCGAGAGCGAAGACGAGCAGGAGCGGCAGGCTCGCCATCACGTAGCAGGCCATAATGAGGCCCCACTGGGTGCCGAAGTCGCTGGAGAAGGTCTTCAGGATCAGCGCGAGCGTGTACTGGCTCTTCTTCGAGATGACGACGAAGGGCCAGATATAATCATTCCAGACGCGGATCAGTTGGATGATCGCCAGGGTCGCGAGGATCGGCTTCGAGAGCGGGATCATGATTCGCCAGAAGATCGTCCAGTGGCTCGCGCCATCCATCCGCGCCGCCTCGATCAACTCGCCCGGCACGGCAGCGAAAAAGGTGCGCAGCACGAAAATCGCGAAGATCGAGCCGAACGAGATGTACGGCAGGATCAGGCCGAGGTAATTGCCGAGGAGATGCAACTGCGATGTCACGACATAGCGCGGCACAAGCAGCAGGACATCCGGCACCATCAGGAGCGAGATCACCCCCAGGAAGAGGACACGCGATCCGGGGAACTTGAAGCGCGCGAAGGCGTACGCAGCGAGCGATGCGACGAGCAACGTGCCGCCAATCGAGGCGAGGCAGACGATCACCGTGTTGATCACCGGGCGGAGGACTTGCTCCCAGGCGAATCGATAGTTCGAGAAGTGGAGCGGGAAGGTCGGCCAGATCGGCTGCACGGCGAACTGGGCGCGCGTCTTAAAGGAGATCGTGATCATCAGGAAGAAGGGCAGGAAGGTGAGGAAGGCGATGACGATCAGGAAGAGATACGAGAAGATCTGCCCGATCCCCCCTTTCTTGCCCGCCGTCACCGCTGCGTGCGGCTCCGCGACAGTGGCGTCGCCTCTGCTCAGGACTTCTTCGGCGTTCTGCATGACCCGAACCTCCTAGACGATGCCCTGTTCCTGCGCGTCGGACTCCGACTTGAGCAGGAACTGATTGATCAGCGTGAGCGCGAGGATGAAGAGGAAGAGCACCAGGCCAACGGCGCTGGCGTAGCCAAGCCGATGCGCGTTGAACGCTTTCTGAAAGAGGTAGACGCCGGGCACCATCGTCGAGTTGGCCGGACCACCCTCGCCATTGGTCAGGATGTAGATGCCGACGTAGCGCTGCAAGGTCTGGATCACCGTCAGGATGGCGATTAGTTTGATCTGCCCCATAATCAAGGGCATGTCGATGCGGAAGATGCGCGTCCACGTCGAGGCGCCATCGAGGCGGGAGGCATCGACCACATCCTGCGGGATGTTCTGCAACCCTGCGAGATAGATGAGCATGTAGGTGCCGCTCGCCCACGGAAATTCGATCGCGATGTAGGACCAGAGGGCGGTATCCGGCGAGGCGAGCCAGAGCCGTGGTTGCTGGCCGAAGTGCTGGAGCACATTGTTGAGAAAGCCCTCGCCGGGCACCGGGTTGTAGAGGTATTGCCAGAGCAGCAGGATGACGAGAAAGGGGATGATGGCGGGGATGAGCATGAAGACTCGCCAGAACTTCTGCGCCCGCTCGCTGGCAAGATTGAAGATCGTCTCAGCGATGATGATCGGCATCGCGAAGGGGATCGTCAGATAGAAGACGAGGATGACGAGGATGTTCCGCAGCGACCGCAGGAACGTCGGGTCGTGCAGGATCTCCCGGAAGTTGGCGAGGCCGATGAAGTTGTTGATCCGGAAGCCGTCCCAGTCGTAGAACGCCTCCCGAAAGACGAGGACCGTCGGCCAGTACTCGAACATCACAAAGAGCGCGAACGCGGGCAGGAGGAAGAGGTAGATCAGCCGCATCCGCCAGATGCGCTGCCAGATCGTCGCGGGGCGGCGCATCGCGGGTATGGCGCTCGCACGGGGCGAGGTGAGGTTTCGTACTGCCATCGAGTCCTCTCTGTTCTGGGCGCCGTGCCGGAGCGTACCCCGGCACGGCGTCGTTCACTGCCTATCCGCAGGGAATGCTCAGCTTCTGCTCGCGAATCTTCTGCTGCGTCGTGGCAAGAATCTCCGTCTGCTCGTCCTTGATATAGATATCAAGGTCCTTCTGCCCGAGCAGGTACGCCTGGAAATTCTGGTTCCACGCGGGGCGGTTGTCGTCTCCATAAAACCAATAGGCCGGGAAGAGCTGGTTCTTGTTCTTGTAGAAGAGTTGCAGGCGCGGGTCGTCCAATTTGACGTTGGGATTGATCGGTAAATCGTATGTCGGCTTCACCTGAATCGCCTGGATTTCCGGCGTGGTCATCCATTGCATCCAGTCCACCGTGATCGCCTCCACGCCGGGGTCTTTATCCTGCCGGAGATCCGCGATCGGCACGCCGTACTCCAGGCCACGCTCGCCGTCGTCCGCGATGGGAGCGGCGTTCGCGGCCACGTCCGCGCCGAAGGTCTCCGCGTCCGGTTGCGGCGTCGGGAAAGCGCCGACGTCGAACGTCTCCAACCCCTCGGACTTCGCCTCATCGATGCGGCGGAGGATGGTCTGCCCCTGGTTGCCGGGGGTCCCCTGCCAGAGCGCCGCCTTCTGCGTCAGATAGAGTTGCTCGACATCCGCTGCCTTGAGGCTGGTGCTGCCCGGTGGCCAGTATTGGAAGAGCCGCTTCGTCACTTCTGCCGTCTTGCGGTTCCACGGCGTGTCCATCTTCCACTTGCCGCTGCAGAGCGCGGAGTATTTCGTCTGGTTGTCCGCGAAGATCTGGCCGCCGCTCATCTCCAGCCACGCCTTCCGGCCAACGGAGTTTTCGATCACCCAGTACATGTGCGAAAGCGCGAAGGCATCGCCGGTGCGGGCGATCGGGATGATGCCGGAGGCCTTCAGTTTATCGAGCACCGTGAAGAATTGCCCCCAGGTCTTCGGCTCATCCGCCTCGGTCAGGCCCGCCTTCTTCCACAGGTTCTTGTTGTAGAGCCACGCCGCCTTGTATGCTGTGAATGTGACCGAATAGAGCTGCTTATTCGAAGCCTTGATATATGCGAGGGCATCCGCAGGGAAATCGTCTTTCCACGCCTTGCCGGTGTACACGCTGTTTTTATCGAGGTAGGGCGAGAGGGCGGTCCACGGCGAGGTGTTTGTCGCCTCCTGCGAACTCGATGTGAACTGATGGGAGCCGACGATGCCCGGCACATTTTTCGCGGCCTGGCGCGTCGTGACCCACTGGTACAGTTCGTCGAAACTCGACCCCGGCACGCGGACCCACTCCATCGTGACGCCGGGGTGCTCCTTCTGATAGCGGTCGATCAACTGCTGAAAGACGATGTTGCCGGGGTCGTCCTTGCCATTGGAGAGCGGCGAGGCGGGCTGGCGCGCAATCGTCACCTTGCCCTTCAATTCGGGTCGCGTGATCGCGACGCTCGGGCTGGATGCCGCCGCCGCTGTTGTTGGCGCGCCGGACGCCGGAGCGGAACCGGCCGGGGACGTGCCACCCGCACCCGTCGCCGCCGTGGGCGCGGCTGCGGCGGGGGTGCTGATGACGACTTTCGCGCCACCGGTGCTCGTCGCGGCGGTCGTCGGCGTCGTGCTCGAACTGCCGCCGCACGCCGCGAGGATCGCACTGCCCGCGCCCACCGCCGTCATGCCCAGAACACGCCGCCGCGTGAACCGCATCCCCGCCTGATCCTCCACCATGCCCGCTGCCGTCCGCTCGTCCATCCAATTCGTTCCTTCCCGATCCCTCAACATCCATCGCCGATTGTCCCGCCGGGGCGACGATGCCCCGATCTCCCATTTACCCCGGCGCACCGAATGTGCGCGAGATGTGCGTCGCGAATTGCTTGACGAGCCGGATCGCGTGCGCGAGGTCCTCAGCCGGGGGCGACGCGGGGATGCTCGATAGGCTGATCGCGGCGATTGTCCGGCCCGATTCGTCCCGCACCGGCGCCGCGACCCCGACGCGGCCAATGGCGAACTCCTCATCGTCCACCGCGTACCCCTGCGCGCGCACACGGGCGAGTTCAGGCAGCAGCGCATCCATCGTCGTGATCGTTCGCGGCGTCACCGCCTCCATCGCGCGATCTGCGTAGAGCGCGCGCACTGCCTTCTCCGGCAGCGCGGCGAGCAGCACCTTGCCGACGGCGTGGCACTGCGGCGCGTTGCGCGTGCCGGTGATCGTGTATGCCCGCAACTCCTTCGCGGCAGGCACGCGGGCGAGGAAGAGGACATCCCCCTCGTAGAGCACCGCGAGGTTCGCGTTGTGGTGCGACGTATCCGCCAGCATTTCGAGAAACGGGAGCGATTGCCGCCGCAGGTCCATTTGGCTGATCGCCACGCTCGCCAGCGCAATCGGCGCGAGGCCGAGGGTGTAGTGCCCGTTGCCGTTGGCGCGGCGCACATAGCCGTACTCCTCCAGCACCGAGAGCAACCGCGACACCGTGCTCGGTGCGAGCTCGAGCTGGCGGCTCAGTTCACTGAGCGTGTGCGAGGGATGCGCGTCGCTGAAGCATCGCAGCAGGCGCAATGCCCGCCCAATCGATTGCCCCGGCGCCACCTGCGCTGTCATCCGTGCGAGCTGCACCATCATCTGCCTTCCGTGACAAGGAAAAGGCCAACTTGCCCCCGTGTATGACACACGTTTCCGTAGAGCGGAAAACTGACACGTCCTATGAGAAAGGTTTTCTAATTATGTGCGGAGAATAGCAGCAGGCACGCCGCGTGTCAAGCGGGAAGTTGGTTGAGGGTGCGCGTCAAAGTTTTGCAGGACATCTCGATAGCGCAAATTCGTTGAGTGAAACCACCGATACCGCACCGCGCTGGGACTGTTGCATCCACTTGGCCCGATTGGCACGGCATCAGCCATGACGATGGCGACGGCGAAGGCGCATTGGGGCAAGCCGATCTGGGTGCCATCCGGCGGCGCGGAATTGCCCGTGACGAACATCGCGGCGGCGCTCGCGCTGATGCTGACCGGGCCGGGGAAATACTCCCTCGACCGGGCATTCGGCATCCGGCTGCCACGCCCAGTGGTGGTCGTGGCGATGATTGCGGCGGCGGCGGTCGCGTATGGGATCGTCAACTCCGCCGCTGATCATCAAAGCGGGCAGTCGGAGACAGCAACAGGAGAGGACGCATCCACGTAGAAGCAATGGACCGCCTGGCTCAGGACGGGAGTTGGGACGCGACATGCCGTCTCAACTCGTCCATTGTCTGTAGGAACGCTTCTTCGAGGTCAATGTCATACAGCCGTGCCAGGACGAGCACGGCCCAGAGGCAATCGGCGAGTTCATGCGCGAGCTTGGTATCGGCATCGGGGATCGCCCGGACCCCGGCGTGCGCCATCACAAGCTTCATCAGATCGCCGACATCCCCGACGAACCCGATTGCCACCTCTTCCCGCGTCCACGAACGGCCCGTAGGTGCGCTGCTCCAACGCGGCGTACTGCTGGCGTACGCCCCAGGCGCGCTGTGCCAGGTCTGCGAATTCCACCGGCTCCTCCTTTACGGCTGAGAGAGATGCATCTGGCGATAGTGACAACTGCCTTAATCGTTCAGGATTGGCGATCAGCCGACACGTTGGGCATCGTTCTTGCGCGCTGCCGGAAGGATCACGCGCTCGTGGATGGTGACGCCGAGCGCTTCCACCACTGCTTGCATTCGCTCCAAACTCGCGCCCGCGTAGCGAGTGGCTTCATACCGTTGTACCTGCTGCTCCTTGAGGCCTAGTCGTGCGGCCAGTTCCTTTTGGGTTACACCGGCGACCGTCCGGGCGCGGATAAGTGCGTCGGGAAGGTCCATTAATGAGTCGAACTCAAGGACCGTGATTTGACCACTGCGTAACGCTTCGTACTCCGCCAACTGCTCGTGCAGCTCCACTAACTGACTTTCCAGCCCTTCTTGCATCGCCTGCCGCAGCCGTGGATGGAGATGCTCACGCTGCTCATCGCCGTGCGTTAGGGCTTGCTCAAAACGCTCCGCTTCCGCCTTTGTGATGTGGTACTGTCGCTCATTGGTAATCATGACAGCCCTCCGAGATCGATGGCGATGATCCCTTTCGGGTCACTCGTCTGCTTGTCGCGCTGGAGGAACTCAAGAAATCTTGCCCCAAAAGGGTCCGCAGCCATCTCAGCCGGAAAGAACTCCCCGCCGTATTTCGCCTTTTGCGCGGCGCGCTGGTTCGCGAAGACGAGTAAAATTGGATCCAGTAGATCGGGATCCACGCCGACAACGTCCCAGCAACCGTCGAAGTCTCCCGGTACCGTTTTGGCGGTGACGAAGCTTCCGTCAATATACATTCTCCGGCAGCCAGCGATATGCAGCGCGTCCAGAGCCGCTTTGAGACCAGCCAGTAGCGTTAATTGATGCGGGGTAGCGCCGTAGCGTGCCACGAACTCATCCCACGTCGCCTTGTGTATCCCGGGAGGGAGATTTCCGATCGCATGAATGATGGCACCATGACACAACAATACTGTTGTGCCTGATCCTTCGTCAAGTCCTCTCGCACGCATCAGAAAAGTTCGACGTGCTCCT
>JBBSII010000103.1:0-10075 GCA_038232175.1 Thermomicrobiales bacterium | reverse complement strand
GTATGATAGCGAGGCCCAATACGGGTTCATCGAAAGGAACGTCCGCGATGCCCAAGATGCGAAAAAAGCCCGATGCGCTGATTGAGCGCTACATTGAACGTGACCCGCGCCGCCCGCTCCTCGATGAGGCGCGGGTCAAGGAACATGGCATCGCGGTCTGGGCGATCATCGGGCGGCTTGAGGCGGCGCAGAGCGACATCGCGCAGGCGGCGGACTATGACCTCCCGCCCGATGCCGTCCGCGCCGCGCTCACATAGTACGATCAGCACCGTGACGCGATCGATGCCCGCCGCGCGGCGAACCGCGCCAGCGTCGCCTAGCCTTGTATGCCAATATTCTATGCGGCATCCTGATCCTGCCCGACAATCTCTCCAATCGTGCGGAAGCACGGGCGCTCGATGTGTTCATCGCGGCAGGATTGACCATCACAGGCGAGTTATACGAATGGAACACTACCGGCAGTTGGATTCGTCGCCCGTTCCCGCCACCGCCCATTCGTTCCTCAATGGACATTCAGCAGAATAACGGAGGGTGAATAGCGTATGCGACTCGGCCTGGAAGTGTTGCTCGATGATCCGCAGGCGATCTTTGAAGATGCGCGCGTGGGGTTGATTTGCCACCCCGCGTCGGTGGATCACCATTTCCGGCACGCGGCGAACCGCTTCCACGCGCACGGCGACATCAACCTGACGACGCTCTACGGGCCGCAGCACGGCATCTGGGGGCAGACGCAGGACGACATGATCGAGTGGGAGGGCTTCACCGACCCGCGCACCGGCGTCCCCGTCTATTCCCTCTACGGCGCACACCGCAAGCCGACGTCGGCTATGCTCGCGGATGTGGACGTGCTCGTGGTCGATTTGCAGGATGTCGGCACGCGCATCTACACCTTCATCTACACGATGGCCCTCGCGATGGAGGCGGCGCGCGAAACGGGGAAGCGCGTCGTCGTGCTCGACCGCCCGAATCCGATCAACGGCGTGCAGATGGAGGGGAGCGTCCTCGAACGCGGGCACGAGTCTTTCGTCGGCATGTACCCGCTGCCAACGCGCCACGGCATGACGTGCGGCGAGCTGGCGCGGCTGTTCAATGCGGACTTCGGCATCGGCTGCGACCTCACCGTCGTGCCGATGGAGGGGTGGCGGCGCGCGCAGTGGCACGACGAGACAGACGCGCCGTGGGTGCTTCCCTCTCCGAACATGCCGACGCTCGACAGTGCGACGGTCTTCCCCGGCGGCGTCTACATCGAGGGGACGCGCATCTCCGAGGGGCGCGGCACGACCCGCCCATTCGAGTTGATCGGCGCGCCGCACATCGACCCGCACGGCCTCGCCGTCGCCCTCGCGCGGGAGGAACTGCCCGGCGTAATTTTCCGCCCCTGTTCTTTCGAGCCAACCTTTCAGAAGCACGCGGGCGCGGTCTGCGGCGGCGTGCAACTCCACGTGACCGATCGCGACCGCTTCCCCGCCGCCCTCGCGGGGATCGCCGTGCTCCGCGCGATGATCACGCAGGACCCGTCCATGCCCGTCTGGAAGGAGCCGCCATACGAGTACGTCCACGACCGCCTGCCGTTCGACGTGATCGCCGGGACGATGGCCCTGCGCGAGCAACTGACCGAATTACTCCCGCTCGCGGCGATCGCGGCGTCGTGGGAACCGGGTCTCGCCGCCTTCGCGGAGCAGCGCCGCCCGTACCTGCTCTATGATTGACGCATTCCCTCTCCCGTCGGCATGGAGAGGGCCGGGGGGCGGGGAAAATCAATCGAGGTGGAAAATCTCATCCAGCCGCAGGAAACCCTCGTCCGGCCTGCGGTCACCGAGATCGACGAAGAAGGACGCCATGCGCCCCTGCCACCGCGCGTTGACCTCTTGTGCCGCCATCCCCGCGAGCGCGGCGTCGAGGTCCGGCGTCTCGAAGTAGCCAACGAGCAGCCCATCGTCCCGCAGAAAGAGCGAGTAATTGTGCCAGCCCATGTCGCGGAGCGCATCCAGCATCTCCGGCCAGACGGCGGCGTGCTCCCGCTTATACTCCTCCAGCCGCTCAGGCCGGACGTGCAGGAGGAAACAGACACGCTGCACAAGTGCTCCTTCCAATATTCCGTAGGAGCGGTGCTCGAACCGCCCTCCCTGACGCCGCGATGATGACGAACGGTATGCAACCAGGGAGGCCGGGGAGGGCGGTTCGAGCACCGCCTCTACGTGGGTATTACGCCACTACCGCCGTCTCGCTACTCGTTACTCAATGACCGCGAGGTCGATGCCGAGCGCGCGGCTCAGTTTCCGCAGCGTGCTCGCTTGATGGCCGAGGCCGAGGGCGACGTGATGGGTCGGGCCTTCGGCGCACCACCGCTCGATGAAGGCGGTGGGGCCATCGGCGAACTTCAGGCGCGAGTTCGTGTTGCCGGTGCGGAGGACGGGGCCGGGGACGCACTCCCCCTCCGCCGCGAGCAGTTTCAGGCGTCCATCGGCGGTCTGTGTCAGGCCGAGGATGGTGATGGGGCCGGTACGGACGGTGAACTCGACGGACAGCCCGCCGCCGCTCTTGCCGTGGAAGACCGCCAGCGCGCGGAGCGTCGGCGGGGCGTCGCTGATCGCGAGGTGGCCGGGGCCGTCGTGCCCCATCAGGAGGATCTCGTCGTTGAAGTCCATCGCCATGAACTCGGTGAACGAGCCGCCGACGCCGAGCCGGTCCATGATGAGCATGGCGACGCACGTTTGCAGGTCGCCCTCGCCCGCCGTCGGGATGCCGTGCGCCGTCAAGAGCGAGTTTCCGACGATCAGCCCCGCCGCCAGTTGCTCGAACGGGCCGTTGTCCAGCCCGCGATAGTAGTACGCCAGCCCGTCGAGCGCGAAGTCCGTCGCCATCCGCTCCAACCCGCAGGCGATCCGCGCCGCGTGGTTCAGCGCGGCGTCCGTGACCGGCGCGGCGATGGCGTCGCTCCCCGACTCCGCGAAGGTGAAGGTGGCGCGGATTTCCGCCTCCTTCGCCGCGACTTCCCCGTCCGTCGCCGCGTCGGTGCGGGCCTGCAAATCCTCCATCTCCAGCAGTGCGACGTGCGTGCCGAGTTGCGCCTGATGCATCGCGATGTCCGTGTGCATGTCGAGCATCCCCGGATAGGTGTGGCCGAGGAAGCCGAACCGCGCGTGCTTGAGCGTCCGCGCGACGCCCGCCGCCATCACCCACTCGCCGATGCTTCCCCACGCGCGCGCATCGTCGTACAAGGCGCCGGTAACGACGTTGAATGGGATACGGGCGCGGGCGAAGACCCCCGCCAGTTCGGGCACGGAGCAGACGGTGCAGTTCGCCAGCCACTCGGCGGTGTCGGTGCGTTCGTAGTCGAGGGCGGCGACGGGTTGCAGATTGAGGACGAGCACCGGGGCGCGCTGCCGCTGCACGACGGGGAGCACCTGCGACGACGTGGCGTACGTGCCGATGGAGCAGACGAGCAGGTCGAGGTCTTCCCGCGCGAATTGCTCGCCCGCCGCGCGCCCCGCCTCCGGGGTATCGATCATCCCGCCGGAGACGACCGCTGCGCCGAGCCTTGTCAGGTGCGCCTCGACATCGCGCTGGTAGCCGATGAGCCGTTCCCGCAGACCCGGAAACTGCGGCCAGTATGCCGCCAGCCCGACCCCGAATACTCCCACCCGCGCCTCCAGTCGCTGCTTCCGCTCCATCCGTTTCCCCATTTCTCCGTTCCGTAGCAGTGGCATCGATTGGCGACGTGGGAAATCGTGTACGCGAAGCCCGTTGCGCCCGTTTGGCAGTGAAGATCACGTCCAGCAATCAACTCCCGAAAGCCAGGGGACCGATTCAGAAATCGGACGATGATTCTGAGACGACTTGCGAAACGCTGGCCACTCGATAAACCAGTGGTATCATACAGCGTTCGGGGAAGCAACGGATTCGTTCGTTTATGAAATGCTTCGCTTGCGCTTATTCCCCACGATCAGGAGAAGCCAGCAGCAGAGCAAGAACGTGAGCAGTATGGCGGTACAGTATAATGCCACCCCACTGTACCCGCGCGATTTAGCAGGATTGAGGAAGGGATACGCATAAAACCCCACGGCGGCCCCACGGATCAGTGAGTACGCGAGATACAGTGCGGGAAAGACCAGCCAGAGCCACACCTGTGTAAATACCAGCCTCGCCTTCGGTGGCTGATACAGCCAATCGGCCACTACGATCACGGGCATGATGAAATGGAGCACGATGTTCACCCACGGCAAGAGGGATCCCAGGTCAGCATCACGCAGTAAGATGCCGAACACAATGCCGACAAGGGCCATGCTGACAACCGCCGTGCCGCGAATGATGTCCTCATTGACCGTCGGTTCACGACGCTTGATGAGAGAGAGCGCACCGAGAAGGAGAATGACTGCGGCAAAGATATTTGAGAGGTTCGTAAAGTAACTGAAGAAGTTTATAAGACTAAAACCTGACGCGATCTGAACCGCGAGCTGCGTGCCGATGGCAGTCAGCGCGAGGATCCCGAAGCAGAGGCGGGCAACAACGAGGAAGGTGCGTGCACTCATGATCCTAGTATAGGGTATCTATTGGTGCAATGTCCAGTCGTGAGGTGCACGACAATGACCGGAGGTAAATATTTCAGAAATCTAATGGATACTACTAGCCAACAGAACACCCGCGAAGTGATCGCATGCGTTTGAACTGGCGCCTGATACGACCAACTGTTCCGCTCGCTTCTATCGTCTCAGAAAGGAGGGAATACGACAAAGTATCAGCCTCTAAGGAGACCGGACATACACCATTTTCCCTTTGGTCTATCGGTCCCGCATTGCATCTGCTCCACTACCGCTTCTTGCATTCTTCGATACGGAACCTCGATAATCCGTGCGTCTAAATCCCCATGAATATCTGCGATCACCGCGACGCGCATTGACCCTCCCTTTCGCTACAACGGCAGCGCGGTACGCCCATACCCCACCGGGAAGAGCGGCCCGACGCTGACAGGCAGGCACCCGCGCGGCGGCAGCGCGCCGGCGCAGATGGCGGCGGCGACGTCCAGTGAGGCGGGGAGATCGCCGTAGGTGGCGATGCGGGCGGCGGCCCACGGGAAGTCCGCGAGGTCGTACGGGGCGCGGAGGGAGACGAAGATTGTCGCGCGGTCAGTAGCGCGGAGGGCATCGATTGCCGCCATTTGCGCGGAGAAGAGGTTCGCGTCCCGCGTGGCGATGACGAGCATGTCCGCGCCCGACGCGAGCGACCGCGCGGCGGCGATCGCATCGGCTGCCGGGGTGGTCGCATCGAGCGCGATGCCCTGCACATGCGCGAACCGTTGGCCGAAAGCGTCGCACACCGGCGTGGGTGCAGATTGCCCTTCCTCCGCCGCGTGCGCCGATTGCAGCGCGAATTCGATCACCGCGATGGACGCATCCGACGCGAGGGGCAGCGCGCCCGGTCGCGCGTCGAGCAGCGTGACGCTCGCCTCGGCGGCCTCCTGCACCAGCGGGCGATGCGCCCCGACGACATCGAGCGCGACGGCGGGTTGCTCTGCGAGCCATCGCTTCAGGCGCAGGATGCGGCGCACCGAGGCGTCCACCTGCGCCATCGGGAGCCGTCCGTCGCTCACCGCTTCTAGCAGGCCCGCGACAACCGCCGATTCGTGCAGCAGCGGCTCGACGAGGTCGTTCCCCGCGATGATCGCCTGCACACTCCCGGCGACGATGCCGTAGGTGTCGTCGATGGCGTGCATCACCATCGCGTCGGTGATGACCACGCCATCGAAACCCATTTCATCGCGCAGCAGGTCGTGCAGGATGCGGCGGGAGAGCGTGGCGGGCAGGCCGTCCGGTTCCAGCGCGGGGAAGCGAATGTGGGAGGTCATCACGAGCGGCACACCGGCGTCGATCGCGGCAGCGAAGGGGGCGAGTTCGACGGCGCGGAGGCGGTCGAGGTCGTGCGGGATCGTCGGGAGGTCGAGGTGCGAATCGACGTGCGTGTCGCCGTGGCCGGGGAAGTGCTTCGCCGTCGCCGCCACACCCGCCACGCGCAGCCCGTTCGCGAAGGCGACGACCATCGCGCCGACCCGCTCCGGCGACTCGCCGAACGAGCGCGTGCCGATCACCGGGTTGCGCGGGTTGTTGTTGACATCCGCGACGGGGGCGAAATCGGTGTTGATGCCGAGGGCGCGCAGTTCCCGCCCGACCGCCGCGCCGACCCGTTCGACCAGCGCGGCGTCGCCCGTCGCGCCGAGGGCCATCGCGCTTGGCGTGGCGGTCGCCTCCGGCATCAGCCGCCGCACGCGCCCGCCCTCCTGATCGACGCCGATCAGCGGCGGCAATCCATCCAGCGTGCAAATCTCGTGGATCGCCGCCGTCATCGCGCGTGTCTGCTCCACCGACACGATGTTGCGGCTGAACAGCACCACGCCGCCGTACTGACCGTCCCGCAGATGCGTGGCGACCGCGTCGTTCACCACCGTCCCCGGCAGCGTCGCCATCACGAGTTGCCCGATCTTCTGCTCGATGGTCATACGCGCGAGGATTTGGTTACCCACACCGGCCTCCCTGGGAAAAGTAACGAGTAACGAGTAGCGAGTAATGAGTAACGAGGGGCCCGGACGACCACACTGCCGCTCGTTACTGGATGCGTCTCAAAGCCGGGCGACAATGCGCGCAACAGCGATGATCGACTTTGAGATGCATCTCTCGTTACTCGCTACTCGCTACTCGTTACTTCCCACCTGTCATCCCTTCACCGCGCCCATCCGCACTCCCTTGATGAAGTAGCGCTGGAAGATGAGGAAGAAGACGATCATTCGGTCGCCGTGCTGCCACCACACGCGGCGAGGACGGCGGCGACGCTCGCGGCGGCAGCCATCTTCAGCATGTTACGTCGTCGCAGCGGCACGCCGACACGCCCCTGTTTCATCTCATCGGACGGGTTCATTGTTGCTCCTCAATCCTTTACACCATGAATGATGCGCGCATTATCCGATACCGACGGGCGAATGCACAACTGGAACAGTCACCAGTCACCACAACCCCCGATCGCAACCGAATACCACCGTGATCCACTGAGACATCTCCGTTGCAACCATACCTTAGTGGCCCCTGGCATGGTGCTCCCCAGCCCATGTACATCACATAACTATTGTTAGTGTAGTTAAGCTCTATGATTGAATCTCTGCGTTGAAATATATTTATTGTTGGTTTTGACACTCAGCACAAATGCCATGCAGGATGAGATGATCCGTCTCCACTTTGAAGCCATACCGCTGTTCGACGAGCGCAAACATGCCGTCCATCGCTTCCTGTCCGATTTCCTGCTCTCTCCCGCAGGTGCGGCAGATCAGATGGTGATGCGGCTTCGGCTTGGGAATCTCATACACGGCTTCACCCGCTGGCGTCTCGGCTGACACGACCAGTCCGAGTGCCACGAATAGCTTCAATGCCCGATACACCGATGAGCGGTCAATCGTATCGTCCATCTTCTGCAGGCGGGTAAAGACCTGCTTGAGGGTCGTGTGCCCGCCCCCTTCGCATACCGCGTCCAGGATCATGACACGTTGCAGCGTCACGCGATGCCCTGCCCGGTGCATGATGCCTTCATAGTCCATCGTTTCGTGTGACATCGACAGCCCCTTATTGCCAGTTTTTGCAACAAGCCATTCATGGTCTGCAACTCGCTACCATATCAGTATAGACCGATCGCGTATCGGAGGGACATGACCACATGACGCAGCAAGCACTCCCGCGAAAGCCACATTCCCACGGCACCGGCCCACTCGGGTGGCTCGGTGCGATCTTCCATTTCCATGGTCACAGCCACGAGGACGAGGAGCGTGGCACCGACCCGCTGCTCTCGACTGATGCAGGGATCCGTATCGTCTGGTTCGCCTTCGCCGCGCTCACGGTCACGACGATCATCCAGATCGTCATCGTCTCCCTCAGTAGCAGCGTCGCGCTCCTTGCCGATGCAATCCACAACGTCGGCGACAGCCTCAACTCGATTCCGCTGCTGATTGCGTTTTATCTCGCCCGCCGTCGCGCGACGCGCCGGTACACGTACGGGTATGGCCGGGCGGAAGACGTTGCCGGTGTGATCATCGTGCTCTCGATTGCCTTCAGCGCCGTCTACATCCTCTGGGAGTCGTTTCTCAGGCTCCTCCATCCGCGACCGATGCAGCACATCCCGTGGGTCGTCGCGGCGGCGATCATTGGATTCCTCGGCAATGAAGCCGTCGCGCTCTTGCAGATTCGCGCCGGTCGCCGGATGGGTTCGGAGGCGATGGTAGCAGACGGCCTCCATGCACGCATTGACGGCCTCACATCCTTAGCAGTCCTTATTGCCGCAGCCGGAACGGTACTTGGCTTCCCCATCGTCGATCCGATCATCGGCCTCTTGATGGGTGTCTCTATTGTCTTCATCACGAAGGATGCGGCGGTACGTATCTGGCAGCGACTGATGGACGGTGTTGATCCGATGATCGTTGATCGTATCGAGCAGTACGCCGGTGATGTCCGGGGAGTCGAAGCAGTCGAAAGCATCCATGTCCGCTGGCTTGGCCATCGGCTCCACGCGGAAGTTGGCGTCGCGCTCAGTGACGATCTCTCCCTGTGGGAGGCTATCGGCATCACCGATGCGGTGCGAACGACACTCTTGACCAATGTGCGGCATCTCGCCTCAGTCAACGTCCAGGTCGAGCCGGAACATGCCGCCGATCCATCGGACGGACGCCCACAGGAGTCGGTCGAGCGGGCACAAGGAATCTTGCCACCCCGCTACCAGGACCCGAATGTTAAGGTGAGCGCAGCGCCGATGGGCGCCGCCGCCCTTGCATACAACGACGATGGCTCAGTTGCGTGGGATCAGATCTGGACGGGTTTCTGCGAACTGGCACTCGCCGGTGGTGCGCCGCATCGCGGTACACTCCTGGAGCCGGTCAATCCCGATGTAATTGCCGCGAAGCCGGAGCAGTACGAAGCGGTGCTGCGCGAGTTGGAGCGCGGCCTGACGCTTGTGACCGGCCTCCCGACACGTCGGAGCGATACTGTTGGTTGGATCGGCTTGGAGGCTGAGAGTGAGGAGATGGCACTCTGGTTACTCCGCGCCATCATCGTTGAGAACGTCATGGTGCGCCGCGAAGATACGGTGCTCTGGTTTCCCGCTTCCCCCGATTTTCGCCTGGAACGGGAAATCAAGAATGTCATCACCGTTGTCGCCAAGACGAACCACTACTGGGTGGAACATGCGCAAGCGCTTGCCGGTGATACTCGGCACAAATAGCATATGAGACTCTCTTTCCCCTCCCTTCTTCATCGCCGCCGTGATTCCGCTGTATTGAAGCCTTTGGGCGATGGAGAGCGGGTGCCCTCTGGGCGGCACGGAGGGTTAGGGACCTTCCCCTTCATCGCCGCACGAGGATCGTGTCGAGCGGCTTCTTCTCCAGCGCGTGCTGCGGGATGGTGGCATTTGCGGCGGGGTAGCCCACCGGCATAACGACGTACGCCCGCTCGTTGCGCGGCCTCCCGAGCAGTTCCGCGAGGAAGGCCATCGGGCTAGGCGTGTGCGTCAGCGAGACCAAGCCCGCGTGCGTGATGCTGGCGAGGAAGAAACCGACCGCGATGCCGACGGACTCCTGCATGTAGTAGTGCTTGTGCTGCCGCTCGCTGCCGTCCGGCATCTGCTCCAACCCGTATGCGTGCCCGAAGGCGACGACGATGTACGGCGCGTCGGTCAGGTGGGGCTTGTTGACATCCGTCCCCAACGGCGCGAGGGCGGCGCGCCAGTCCGGCGAGATGTGGTGGGCGTAGAAATCCCGCTCCTCCACCTCCGCCGCGTCGCGCATCCGCCGCTTGAGGGCGGGGTCGGAGACGACGACGAAGGTCCACGGCTGCTGGTTCGCGCCGGAGGGGGCGGTGCCCGCCGCCGCGACCGCGTTCTCGATGATCTCGATGGGTACCGGCTCCGAGGAGAACATGCGGACGGTGCGGCGGCGGCGCATCGTCGCGAGGAACGCCTCCGAGCGCGCGATGCTCTCCGCCACCGGCAACCGCTCATAGTCGAGCGGGACCGGCACGTACGATGCATCTTCCCCATCAATTACTGGCTG
>JBBSII010000102.1:0-10078 GCA_038232175.1 Thermomicrobiales bacterium | reverse complement strand
CGTGGCGATCACGTCACCGTCGTCGCGAACCCCGACTATCACCTCGGCGCGCCCGCCCTCGATCAGTACATCTACAAGGTCGTCAAGGACAACACCGTCCTCTATCAGCAACTGAAGACCGGCGAGGTCGATTACGGCGTGGTCTCCGCCGACTTCTACGACGACGCGAAGAAGCAGACGAACATCGACCCGGTCACGTACGACACCTTCGGCTTCACGTACATCGCGTTCAACCTCGACGCGGCGAAGACAACGCTCTTCCAGGATGTCAAACTGCGGCAGGCGCTCTGCTACGCGCTCGATCGGAAATCCATCGTCGAGAAGATTCGCGGTGGCCTGAGCACCATCGGCGCGGGTACCGAACCGCTCCGCTCGTGGGCGTACGCGCCGGACAAGATCACGACGAAGTACGACTTCGACCCGAAGAAGGCGAACCAGATGCTCGACGATCTCGGCTGGAAGAAGGGGTCCGACGGCATCCGCGCCAAGGACGGCAAGCGGCTCTCGTTCGCGCTGAACCTCCAGAGCGGCGACAAAATTCTCGAAGGGTACGCCTCGGTCTTCCAGGAGAACTGGAAGGATGTGGGCGTGGAGATGAAGCCGCAATTCGAGGAGTTCAGCAACCTCGTCACGCGGATCGCGAAGAACTTCGACTTCGACGTCTTCCTGATCGGCTTCGTGCAGGGCGTGGACCCGGATCAGCAGACCTTCTACGACAGCAAGCAGCACGGCTCCGGCTTCAACCGCTTCAGCTACAAGAACCTCGAGGTCGATAAATTCTTCGACCAGGCGCTCCACACGCTGGATCGTGAGCAGCGCAAGCAGCTCTACATCAACGTCCAGAACATCATCGTCGCGGAAGTGCCGACGCTCGTGACGGATTTTCCGAAGGGGATCGTCGGCGTCAACAAGCGCGTCAAGAACCGCATCCCGAACGCGGCGAACCTCGGCGGCACCTTCAACGCGCATCAGTGGTACGTGACGGACGGGAGGTAGAAGGGGGCCTCGCTTCGTATGGGCGCATACATCATTCGTCGGCTCATCGGCATTCCGCCGCTGGTGATTGGCATCACCTTGATTATCTTCGCGCTCGTCCATCTGACGCCGGGTAGCCCGGTGGACGATCTCGCGCTGAACCCGGAGATCAAGACGGAGGATATCGCGGCGATCAAGCAGACGCTCGGCATCGACCGGCCCCTGCACCAGCAGTACATCGGCTGGGTGAGCCAGCTCGCGCGCGGGGACTTCGGCATCTCGCTCAAGACGTACCGGCCCGTCCGCACGCTGATCAGCCAGCGGATCGGCAACACGCTGCTGCTCACCGTCACCGCGCTCCTCTTCTCGCTCTGCGTCGCCATCCCCATCGGCGTGCTCTCCGCGCTCAAACGGAACTCGATCTTCGACTACATCGCGACGATCATGTCCACGCTCCTCGATTCGATCCCGTCCTTCTGGCTCGGGCTAATGCTCATCCTCTTCTTCGCGGTGCAATTCCAGTCGTGGGGCCTGCCGTGGCTGCCATCCGGCGGGACGCAGACGCTGCCAAACGGCGGCGATTTGCTCGACCGCGCGAAGCACCTCATCCTGCCGGTTATCACGATCAGCGGCGTGCAGATCGCCCTCTGGGTGCGCTATATTCGCGCGCAGATGCTCGAAGTGCTCAATCAGGATTACGTGCGGACGGCGCGCGCGAAGGGGATGCGGGAGATCACCGTCCAGATGCGTCATGCGTTCCGCAACGCGGTGCTGCCGCTCGTCACGCTCATCGGCCTGAGCATCCCCAACCTCTTCGGCGGCGCGGTGATCACCGAGCGCGTCTTCGGCTGGCCGGGCGTCGGCAGCCTCCTGATCGATTCGGCGTTGAACCGCGATTACACCGTGGTGATGGGCGTCACCGTCTTCCTCTCCACCATCATCGTCGTCGCGAATTTACTGACGGACCTGTTGTATGGCGTCGCGGACCCGCGCGTCCAGTACGCATAAGGGCGAGGAGCAACGGAAGCGATGGAAGCAAACGTGCAGCGCGGGGCGGCGGTTCCGGTCGCGACAGGTCAGGTGGAGCGGGCGCGGACGCGGAAGTCCCAGAGCAACTACGCGCGCGCCTGGCGGCGCTTTCGCGGCAACAAGATGGCGATCGCCTCGCTCGTGATCGTCTTCCTGCTCATCATGATGGCGATCTGCGCCCCGCTCATCTCGCGCTACGTGACGCACCTCAGCCCGTCGAAGCAGAGCCTGACGCATCAGTACGACTCCGCCGACCGTACGTACCTCCTCGGTGCGGACGAGTACGGGCGTGATGTGCTGACGCGCATCGCGTACGGGGCGCGCGTGTCGCTCGGCGTCGCCTTCCTCGCGGTGATCGCGGCGGTCTTCATCGGGACGCTCATCGGCGCGACGGCGGGCTACTTCGGTCGCTGGGTGGACACAGTGCTGATGCGTTTCGTGGACACGCTGCTCTCGATCCCCCAGGTCGTCCTGCTCGTCCTGATCGGCGCGCTCTTCCATGTCGGGCCGCTGCAACTGGCGATCATCATCGCGGCGACGGGCTGGTACGGCCTCTCCCGCATCCTGCGCTCGGAAATCCTCTCCGTGCGGCGGCGCGAGTATGTCGAGGCGGCGCGCGTGATCGGCGGGACGGACCGGGTCATCATTTTCCGGCACATCATCCCGAACGTGACCCATCTCATCATCGTCTTCGCCACGGGCGCGATCCCCGCGTACATCCTCGCGGAGGCCGCCGTGAGTTTCCTCGGCCTCGGCATCCAGCCGCCGACGCCCAGTTGGGGCAACATGCTGACGAACGCGACGCAGTACATCTACAAGTCGAAGGGTCTCGTCTTCATCCCCGGCTTCTTCATCTCGATCACCGTCCTCTCGCTCATCGTCGTCGGCTACGCCTTGCGCGATGCGCTCGACCCGCGATTGAGCAAGTGAGCAGTCGACAGTCGGCGGCGGATAGAAACCAGAAGCCAGAAGCCAGAGGGAAAGAGTCTAGTACCCTCTGGCTTCTGGCCTCTGGCCTCCGGCTTCTCGTCTCAGCACTGATCCATCATCCCGCGTGCTTAAACCCCGCCGCGCGCATCGTCAGCGGGTCGCCGTCACACAGGGCATGGGCGGCGATAATCTCCGCGACGATGAGGACGGAGTCGCCCGCGTCCATCGTGCCCGTCACGCGGCATTCGAGCGCGCCGAGGGTGCCGGTGATGATCGGGCAGCCTGTCGCGCCCCCTGATTCCCAGGAAACGCCAGCGAATTTGTCCGGCACTTTCCCGCTGTGCCGCCCGAGCAGCCCCGCGAGTTCCCGCTGATCCGCCGCGAAGACGCAGAGCGCGAAGACGCCCGTCGCCATCACGAGCGCGCGGGTGCGGCTCTCCCGCTCCATGCTCACCGCGATCAGCGACGGCGCGAACGAAACCTGCGTCGCCCAATTGACCGTCATCGCGGCCACCGCGTCGCCGTCCCGCGCGGTGACGGCATACAGCCCGTACGAGAGGAGCCGGAGCGTCTGCTTCTTCGCCGCTTCGTCCATCGGCCCTAACCCCCAGCCCCTTCCCCACGGGGGAAGGGGCGCCATAAATGCAGATTTGAGATACGTATCGTACACTGACACCATCAAAATTGGTCGTTCTTCTTCCCTTTCCCCGTGGGGAAGGGGCTGGAGGGGTAGGAATGAACCTCTGCATCGTTGGGTATGGCACAATCGCGAAGGCGCACACGCAGGCGTTCCGTGACGAAGGGGTGACGCTCGACACCGTTGTTGGGCGGGTGCCGGGAAGTGCGGCGGCATTCGCGGCGGAGCAGGGGTACGCGCGCCACACGACGGAGTACGCGGAGGCGCTCGCGCGGCCGGAAATTGATCTGGTCGCGATCTGCTCGCCGAGCGAGGCGCACGCGGCGCAGGCGGAGCAGGCGCTCCGGGCGGACAAGCACGTGCTCGTCGAGATTCCGCTCGCGATGTCGTATACCGAGGGGCGGTTGCTCGCCGGGCTGGCGCGGGAGCGGAGCAAGACGCTGATGGTCGCGCACACGCACCGCTACCGCAGCCAGACGCAGGAGACGAAGCGGCGCATCCTCGCGGGGGAGTTGACGCTGCACAGCATCATCAGCCGCTATGTCTTCCTGCGTCGCGAGAACCGCGACCTGACCGGCAAGCCGCGCTCGTGGACAGATAACCTGCTCTGGCACCACGGCTGCCATGCGACCGACCTCTGCCTCTGGCTGCTCGGCGTGACGGACGTGGCAGGCCTCACGGTCGCATCGCAGATCGCGCTGCCCGACCAGAAGATGGCGTCGCCGCTCGACCTGAATGTACTCGTCCGCACGCCGCGCGACCAACTCGTCTCCGTCAACATGTCGTACAACGCGCACGTCAGCCTCTACGACTACCTGCTGATCGGGCGGGAGGAGTCGTTCGTCATGGCGGGGCAGGGGCCGGACCCGGTCAACGGCGTCGCCGCGCAGGATCGCGACTTCCTCACGGCGGTGCGCGAGGGGAGCGAACCGGCGGTCAGCGCCGAATCGGTCCTCCCCACGCTCTGGGTCCTGCAGCAGGCGCAGGACCAGTACGATGCCTTCCTCCAGCACCAACCCGGCGCGGTTCACCCCATCGTGCCCTGAAAATACTCATGGGATTCAACACAGAGGGCACGGAGCACACAGAGAGCACAGAGAAGAAAATATATTTGGATTCTCTCTGTGTCCTCTGTGTGCTCCGTGCCCTCTGTGTTCGCATTTCCCCAGCGTTTCTGCGGTTCAATCGGCTTGGTCCCAGACGGCGCGGAGTTTGCGCTGGGAGGCAAGCAGATAATCCGGGTCGTCGGAGAAGACTTCCAACGTGATCGTGGCATCGTAGCCGGTGCGCTTCAGCGCCCGCACGAGCCGCTTCCAGTCGAGACGGCCCGCGCCGAGCGGGAGGTGATCGTCCGACCGGCTGCTGTTGTCGGAGAGGTGGACGTGCACGAGGCGATCCGCGAATGCCGTCAGAAACTCGTGCGTCCGGTTACCACGCACCTGCGCGTGCGCGATGTCGAGGTGGAAGCCGATGGTCGGATGCGCGTCGAGTAGGGTGCGGAGGTCATCGACCGTGGCGAAGGTCTCCGGGATGTTCTCGATCATCAAGCGGAGATTGTGTGCCTGCGCGGACGCCGCGAGCCGTGCGAAGGTCTCGGCGTTCCAGCCGAGCGACTGCGCGCGCGCCATGCCCTTGCCGGGGTCGGGGTGGACATTGACGAGCGTCGCGCCGACCGCAACGAAAGGCGCGAACGTGCTCTCGACCTCCGCGATGGCCGCCGCGCGCAACCGGGGCACGGGCGACGCGAACGGCAGGTACCACGCGGTATGCCCGACGACGCCGAGGCCCGCCGCGTCCAGCGCGGCCCGGATCGCGCCGCTGTCGATGATGTCCGCGCCCGCTTTCGGATGCTCCAGCGTCAGGTCGATGAAGTCGAATCCATACGCGGCGGCCCACGCGATCTCGCGGAGTGGGTCGCGCGATGGGTTGTTCATCATCCCGATGCGCATGGGGACCGTGAACCCTTCAACGTTTCAGTGTGATGAAGCGGGCGGATAGCGGCGGCGTGTTAGCCCTCGGATTGATGCGGATGATACGTGGTGGGTATCAGGTTGGCATACTCCGGGTGTCGCCGGATGTAGGTCACGAAGAATGAACACTGCGGGATCACCGTCAACTCTTGCGCGCGTGCCTGTTCGAGGGCGGTGTACGCCAGCGCGCTCGCGACCCCACGTCCTTCGATCTCCTCCGGTACCCCGGTATGGGTGAAGGTGATCGTGTCACCATCACGCCGGTACTCGGCCACCGCGAGGTGCGGCCCGACATGCGCCTCGAAGCGTTGCTCGGCCACATTCTCTGTCACTGTCACGGCATCGTGATCGTGATCGTGCGCCATCGTTGCTATCACCTTACGAATGTAAAACCCTCCCCTCCCCTCTCCATCGCTGTACGAACCTTATCTCTTCCGTAACCTGTGGGCGATGGAGAGGGGCCGGGGGTGAGGAATAATCTAGGACGTCGCGGCTGCGGTTGCGAGCATTTCCTCGTCCGCCGGGTAGTCGGCGTACCGTTCCGCGCTTTCGAGGCGGGGCGCGCCAAGCCAGCGTTCGGCATCCATCGCGGCGCGGCAGCCGTCGCCCGCCGCCGTGATCGCCTGCCGGTAGTGGTGATCCCAGACATCCCCCGCGACGAACAAGCCGGGGACGACCGTCTGCGTCGAGTCCGGCAGCCGCACAGCGGTGCCATACTCAGAGAGGGGGATGATGCCCTCGACGAGCCGCACCGTCGGGTTGTGCCCGATCGCGACGAAGACGCCGTCCGCCGGGAGCGTCTCGGTCGCGCCGTCCGGCTTCTGCACCGTCAGGCCGGTGACCTTCTTCTCGCCCTCGACGTTGACTGGCGTGCGCTCCAGCGCGAACGAGACGTTCGGCTGCTCCTGAACGCGCTTGACCATCGCGGGCGTGGCGCGCAGGTGCTCGCGGCGGTGGACGACGGTGACGTGGTTGACGAGTTTGGCGAGGTGAAGCGTCTCCTCCATCGCCGTGTCGCCGCCGCCGACGATGATGACATCCTTGCCCCGGAAGAACGCGCCGTCGCACGTCGCGCAGGAGGAGACACCACCGGCGCGCAGCCGCTCCTCGTTCGGGATGCCGAGCCACTTCGGCTCCGACCCCGTCGAGAGGATGACGGCGCGGGCGATGATCGTCTCGCCGTTCATCGTCCTGATCGTGTGCGGCGGCTCCTTGCCGGGCGCCAGTTCATCCACCTCGTCTTCGAGGATGACCGCCCCCTGCGCGGCGGCCTGGTCGCGCATCCGCTGCATCAGTTCGGGGCCTTCGACGCCCTCCGGGAAGCCGGGGAAGTTATCGACGCGGCCCGTGAACATGAGCTGCCCGCCCCAGGCGTACCCCGCGATCACATGCGCGGTCAACCCCGCGCGCACCGCGTAGATGGCTGCGGTCAGCCCCGCAGGCCCGCTCCCGATAATCGCAATGTCCGTATGAATTTCTGCCACACTCTGCCTCCTGATTCGTGCGGTGCGGCGCAAACGGCCTCGCACCTCGCCGCGCTACGCTGTTCCTACTACAGTACAACACCGCGCCATTCCCGTCATTCCCTGGAGAAAGCGATTGAACCGCGAAGGCGCGAAGGACGCAAAGAGGGAAAAGGGAGAAGAAATCTATCTTTCTCTCTTCTCTTCTTCGCGTCCTTCACGCCTTCGCGGTTCAATCGGTCCTGTTTTAGTCTGTCGAGTGGTTGAGGATGTGGGGCATGAGTTGGGTGATGCGGGCCATGAAGGCGACATCGTGGACGCGGATGATGCTCGCGCCTTGTGCGATGCCGTGCGTCACCGCCGCCGCCGTCTCCGGCAGGAGGTCGTGCACGGTGC
Source organism: Thermomicrobiales bacterium (assembly GCA_038232175.1). GTDB lineage: Bacteria > Chloroflexota > Chloroflexia > Thermomicrobiales > JALYUS01 > JALYUS01. Next base: position 2,678 of record JBBSII010000102.1, on the reverse strand, counting down.
GGCCCATCGTGTCGGAGAGGTAATTCTTGCGGCTCGTCGCGAGCAGGATCGGCAGGCCGAAGGAGCGCAGCTCGGCGAAGCGGTGCATCACCGCCAAATCCTGCGGCGCCTCCTTGCCGAAGCCGAGGCCGGGGTCGATGACGATCTTCTCCCGCGCCACGCCGACGGCCACCGCCCGCCCGATGCGCTCGTGGAGGAAGCCTATCACCTCGTCCATCACGCTCTCGTATGCCGTCTCCCACTGCTTCTCCTTCGGCTTGCCGCGCAGGTGCATGATGCCGAGGAGCACACCCGTCTCCGCCGCGAGCCGCGCCATGCCGTCGCCCGCGTCGCCCCCACCGCCGATGTCGTTGATGTAGACCGCGCCCGCCGCCACCGCGCCGCGCGCCACGTTGACGCGGAAGGTGTCCACCGCGAGCGGCAGGCCGATTTCGCCCCGCAGCCGTTCGATGAGCGGCACGATGCGGCAGAGTTCCTCGTCCACGGAGATGGACGCGCCCGGTTGCGCGGACTGCCCCCCGACCTCGATCATCGTCGCGCCCTGCGCCGCCATCGCGTGCGCGTGGCGGATGGCGTCATCGACCTTGAAGTACTTCCCGGCGTCGGAGAAGGAGTCCGGCGTCGCATTGAGGATGCCCATCACAACCACGCGGTTCGCCCAATCGAATGTGTGTGCGCCGACAGTGACAGTGGCGGGGCGATCGAAGAAACGCTCATATGCGAGTCGGAGCGACGTGCCAATATCCGAAACATCGGTGTTAATCGATGACGTGAGACGCTTCGCGAGGTTAGACAGGCCAATCGGTGTCGTGGTCACGAGAAGAGGTGTTTGCTCCGTATCGGCGGCAATGACGGTCGTTTCTTCACCGCATGATCGCTTGACTGCCTCCACCGCGCTCCGGGCAACGCCTTCAACCTGAAGGGTAACGAAGCCAAGATGACCAATGAAGGCATCTGCTAAACGCCCGCTCATGTCGAGTCGCCGAATTGTCTCCCGGAACTCCGCGCTACGATGCAGCGCGAGGACACGCGCGTTGAAACGCGCATGTCTAGAGAAATCCGTGCCGATGGCAATATCCGGCTTCGACTCTCCAGTGTGGGGCGTTTGCTTTCGCTCCATCTCCGGCGCGACGTACATCCAGCGGGCGGGGGGCAGTGTGAGCCGGATTTCCTCTGCGGGGCCGAGGGTGGCGCGGAGTTCGGCGATTGCTTTGCCGAGCGTCGGGTGCATCCACGACCCGGCGATCTCCGCCAACGGGACGAGGACGAAGGCGCGATCCGGCAGACCGGGATGCGGTACGCGCAGCCCCGGTTCGTCGATCACCCGATCGCCGTAGAGCGCGATGTCGATGTCCACCGGGCGCGGGGCGTTGCGGAACGACGGCTCGCGTCCGAGATCGTGCTCGATCTGCTTGACGAGGGCGAGCAGCGCCTGTGGCGCGAGGGCGGTTCGGCCCCGTACCGCACCGTTGAGGAAGAGTGGCTGGTCCGCGTAGCCCCACGGTGGCGTCTCGTAGAGCGATGAGACGGCGTCCACCGTCACGCCGCCCGCGAGGAGCCGCCGCATCGCCTCCCGCAGGTTTGCCGCTCGATCACCGAGGTTGCCACCAATGGCGAGGGCGATGGGGACGCCGGGGTGCGGCAGCGGGTCGCTTATGTCGCGCAAATGGAACGGGTCCTCTCTGCTGGGTGGCGGACGCCGTGGTCCACCGGGTTGGACGCGAACGTCATGGTCCGCGTTGCGGCAGGTTGGGAGTGTGCCAATGGCGCGTCTCGCACCGCTTCCTCGCGGGCTTCGATACCAACCGGCGCAGAGTGTCATGCAAGCCCCGTACCATGCGGAGCCACCCGCCGCTCTCTCTGGCAACACGCCGCGCAACGTCTCTATTCCGTCCGCAGTGCGGCGTGCTGCCCTCTCCACATCTATACTCCCGCGCCGCCCGTTTGGATGACCGCCGAGATGTGACGGAGGCGGGTATACTGGGGCCGGGGGTGAAGTTTGTTGGGAGGGGGAGCACGATGGAGATACCGGACTTGCGCGAGATCGAGGCGACGCGGGGGCGCATCGCGGGGAAGGTGCATCGCACGCCAATGTTCACGTCCACAACGCTCGGCGAGCGGCTGGGCGTGGAGATCTCTTTGAAAGCGGAGAACTTCCAGAAGACCGGCTCCTTCAAGGCGCGCGGGGCGTACAACAACATCGTCCAGTTGACGGACGACGAGAAGGCGCGCGGCATCATCACCGTCTCGGCGGGCAATCACGCGGCGGCGGTCGCGTGGGCGGCAAAGGCGGCGGGCGTGGCGGCGACGGTCGTGATGGCGGAGAGCGCAAGCCCGGTCAAGGTCGCGGCGACGCGCGGCTATGGCGCGGAGGTCATTCTGCACGGCGCGACCTCGGCGGAAGCCTTCGCGGAGATGTACCGGCTGCGTGCGGAGCGCAATCTGACCTTCATCCACCCCTTCGATTCGCCGCGCACCCTCGCGGGCACTGGCACCATCGGCCTCGAACTGCTGGAGGACGTGCCAGACGTGGACATGGTCGTCGTCGGCATCGGCGGCGGCGGGCTGATCGGCGGGATTGCCGCCGCCATCGGCCAGGCGAAGCCCTCCGCGCGCATCGTCGGCGTCGAGCCGACCGGTGCGGACGCGATGATGCGCAGCCTCGCGGCGGGCGAGGT
>JBBSII010000101.1:0-10095 GCA_038232175.1 Thermomicrobiales bacterium | reverse complement strand
CAGGTCGTGCCACGAGCCGTTGCGCCATTGCGCTCGCCGCAACACTCCCTCGCGCGTGAATCCTGCTCGCTCCAACGCCTGCTGCTCCGCGCGGTTCGTGACATCCGTCTCCGCTTCCACCCGTTCGATCGGGTAGGTGGCGAAGAGATAGGCGACGAGGAGCCGCTGCGCCTCGGTACCGTACCCTTGGCCGCGATACTGTGGGGCGAGGGTAATCCCGATCTGGTACGCCTGGCTACCGCTCGGCCCATGGCTAACCGAGCGATAACTCACGGTCCCCGCCGTCTCACCAGCCTGTGTACTGACGATCAGTTCGCCATGGGCATCGCTGAGGAATCCGGTTTCCGCGAACGCGCGTTGTATCTGGCCGCTCGGTCGCAACGCAAACGTGTTGTACTCGCCATTGATTGCGGAGTCATTGGCCCAAGCCTCCAAGAGATCGAGGTCTGCCACAGTGACTGGTCGGAGATTGACCCTTTCACCGATCAACATCTCGCGCTTCCCTTCTCATTCGTTGCCCACATCAGTCGGCCCTCGCCATCGCTTCAGGTTCTCGCATTTCTTCACGCGGTTGGTTCGCCGTCGCGCCCGTGTCGTGCGCGCTGTCTGTGCGGCGGACGAAGATGAGGGCAATGACGACCGCAGCGGCGATGAAGACGGCGGCGACGCGGATCGTGTCGGTGAAGCCGGAAATGAACGCGGAATGCGTCGCCTGCTGGATCGCCGGGGCGAACTGCGGCGGCACTTGGGGCGGGACGCGCCCCGCGAAGACGGCATTGCCGCCGGTACCCTGCACGAGTTGGTCCGCGAACTCCTTCGGCACCTGGGCCGCCGCCAGCGCGCCCGGCAAATTATGCGTGTAGCGGGAGGTGAAGATTGAGCCGAGCAGGGCGATGCCCATACTCGACCCAACCTGCCGCATCGTCGCACTGATGCCGGTCGCGATCCCCGCCCGCTCGCGCGGGGCGGCGCTGACGGCCACAGTCGTCAGTTGCGCCTGCACCGCCGCGCCGCCGAAGCCGGCAATCAGCAGGCCGGGGAGCAGTGCGTCCCAGTCCGACGACGGCGTGATGCGCGTCAGGAGCAGGAACCCGAGGCCGAGCAATGCCAGCCCGACGCCGAAGATCAGCCGCGCGCCGAGCCGGTTCGCGTTCGCGCCCACCAGTGGTGCGACGATGATGCTGCCGATCACGAAGGGGATGTAGCGCAGGCCGGTGCCGAGCGCGTCGTATCCCAGCACATTCTGGAAGAGTAGCGCCATGATGAAGAGCAGCCCCGCGTAGCTGAAACTGACGATCACCGTGATAATGGCGGTGCCGCTGAAGGTCGGCACGCGGAAGAGCGAGAGGTCCATCATCGCGTCCAGCCCGCGCCGCGCCTGCACCATCTCCGCGACGATGAAGAGGACGAAGAGCACGACCGCCGCCGCTAGCCAACCCAGGGTGCGGCCGCTCGTCCAGCCCCACTCCGCGCCCTTAATCAGCGCCAATGTGAGCGAAAAGAGCGTGGCGATGCTGAGGGCGACGCCAACGATGTCCACAGAGCGATTCGCCCGCGTGTTGCGCGACTCCTTGATGACGACCGCGCCCACAACGATACCGATGATGCCGATGGGCACGTTAATCAGGAAGACCGACTGCCAGCTGACGTACTTGACGAGCAGGCCGCCGACGATTGGCCCGGCGATCAGCGCGATGCCCGAAACGCCGCCGTAGATGCCGAACGCAGTGCCGAGTTCCGGCCCCCAGAAGGTCGCGGAGATGATCGCCGCCGCAATCGGCGAGAGGATCGCGCCGCCGATGCCCTGCACGCCACGGGCGATCTGCAACTGCGTGACATTCTGCGAGAGCGCGCAGCCGAGCGACGCACCGGCGAAGATGAACAGCCCGAGCAGGAAGAGCCGCTTGCGCCCGAACAGGTCGCCCAGTTTCGCCATCGTCAGGATCAGGGCGGCGATGACGAGCGCGTAGGTGTCAATCACCCATTGGAGTTCGGAGAAGGAACTCTTGAAGTCCTGCGCGATGCTCGGCAACGCGACATTGACGACGGTGACATCGAGAAGCACCATAAACAGGGCGAAGTTCACCGCAGCGAGGGTGAGCCAGCGGCGCGGGTCTTTCGGTTGGTTCGCGGCGGCGCCCCAGGCGGGCGCAGAAATCTCTGCCATATAGCCGATCCTTTCTTCGTGGTTCGTAGTGGGGAATATTCGGGTAGATGGAGGCGTGCGTGGTGTGTGGCGGTTACAGCGTTTTGCAGAATCATTGAGCCGGTGGCGGGGGGGGGGGGGGGGGGCGGCCGCCCGCCGCCGTGGGGGGGGCGGGCCGCCCCCCCCCCCCCCGCCACCGATACGATAATCGCTCTAGCGGCTCGTGTTCCCTCCTTCCACACCAACCGAGAGCCAGCGTTCAAACTCCGCGACGACGCGCTCGTATGCGAAGGTTTCCGGCTCCCGCGCCAACTGGATGGACGCACCCTTAATGAAGGCGATGATCGCCGATGCCGTCGCGTCCACATCGAGGTTCGCGCGGAATGATCCCTCAGCGATACCCGCGCGCACCATCTCCATGATGGTACGGTGCCAGCCGCTGTCCATCCCCTTGACGATCGCGTGGATCGCCGGGTCTCGCAACGAGCGCTGGAAGAGTGCGAGGAGCACGATCTGGAGTTCGGGGCGGTCGCGCTTGATCTCTACTGCGTGCCAGAGTTCGGCGTGCAATTGCCCCCGCGCCGTCTCTCCCTGCACCCAGAGGCGCGCGTGCTGCTCGGCGAACTGCCGCTCAATGTAGTCCACGACGCCGCGAATCAAGTCCTCCTTGGTCGCGAAGTAGTAGTGGAGTGTCGCAATATTGACGCCTGCCCGTTCCGCGACATTCCGCGTCCGTAGACCCTCGAACCCCTGCTCGGCGATTGCCATGTATGCGGCGTGCACCAGTTCCTGCCGCCGCACATCTCCCGTCCGGCGGTCTGGAACGTGCGTCGCACTCGGCTCTTGCTCGATCCGCTCGTTGCTCTGTGTCGCCATCGGTTCCTCCATCAATCAGTTGATTAGCTGAATATCATGCGGGATTCGGTTTGTCAATCAACTGATTGATTACGTTTCTGGTTGTGATGGGGCGGGTGATCCAGTGACGGGCGGGCGCTCGATGTGGAGGCCGCGATGGGTACCCAGTTCGTGTGGCTCGTGCGGCTCGTCGGGCTGCGGGACGGGCTGCGGCGGGGTTGGCGGGGTGCGGATTTCTTTGTGGACGATCCGGCCCGCCGCGTCGAGCGTGTAGACGTACGGTGTCGCCGTGGCGATCTCCAACGTGATGACCTGCTCCGGTGTCAGCCCCTCGATCTCCTTGATAATCGCGCGCAGGCTGTTCCCGTGCGCGACGACGAGCACATCCTCACCACCCGTGACGTGGGGAAGGATATGGTCATGGAAGAAGGGAAAGGCGCGAGCGTCCGTCTCCGCGAGGCTCTCGCCGCCCGGTGGGCGGACATCCCACGAACGGCGCCAGCGGTGCACCTGCTCCGCGCCGAACCGCGCCGCCGCCTCGTCCTTGTTCATCCCGGTGAGGTCGCCGTACTCCCGCTCGTTGAGCGCGACATCCCGCGCGACCAGCACATCCTCCCGATGCAGCACGCGGAGGATGATCGCGAGCGTCTCCTGCGCCCGCCCGAGCAGCGAGGTGTATGCGCGGTCGAAGGGAATATCGTGCAGGAGCGCTCCCGCCGCCTCGGCCTCGCGCCGCCCCGCCTCGGTCAGCGGCACGTCCGTCCATCCGGTGAAACGGTTTTCCAAATTCCACTGCGACTGCCCGTGCCGCACGAGCGCGAGTTGTCCCATTCGCTTCTCTTCCTTATCTGTCGGTGGTGGGGCGGGGAGGCCCTAACCCCCTGCCCCTTCCCCACCGGGGAAGGGGTGACTCTCCTTGGGCATCGTGCCCGATTCATCAATAACGAGCCTGTTCCAGTTCCCTCCCCCTGCCCCCGTGGGGAAGGCGGGTGCCCTTTGGGCAGTGGGGGGTTAGGGCCTCCCCACATTGACGCCCTGCCCCACCAGTCATACGCTACCACCGCGATGATTCGGTGGAAACAAGGGAACTGTGAGCGGATGGCACACAACGTGGACGAGATCGCGGCACGGATGCGGCGGGTTGAAAACGGCCTCGTCCCACTCGGCGTGCCCCCCGATGAGGCCAGTGATGGTCTGTCGCTCGCGGAGCGGATGGTCTGCTACGGCGTTCCCGGCCTGAGTGTCGCCCTGATCGATGGTGACGAAATTGCGTGGGCGCGCGGCTACGGCGTGCGGGAGGCTGGGCACGGCGGGCGGGTCACACCGGAGACGCGCTTCGAGGCGGGATCGATCAGTAAGCCCGTCGCGGCGGTGGCCGCGCTCCGGCTCGTCGAGCGCGGCGCGCTCGACCTCGATGCGGACATCAACGATCTGCTCGTCGCGTGGCGCGTGCCCGCGAACGAGGATTGGCAGCCCCGCGTGACGCTCCGGCACCTGCTCAGTCACACGGGGGGCCTGACGGTCCATGGCTTTCCCGGTTATGCGCGCGACGCCGACGTTCCCACCCTGCTCCAGGTGTTGGATGGCACGAAGCCCGCGAATACCATCCCAATCCGTGTCGATTCGTTGCCCGGCACGCAATTTCGCTACTCCGGCGGTGGGTACTGCGTCCTGCAGCAACTCCTCATCGACGTGATGGACATGTCGTTCCCGGACCTGATGCATGAACTCGTCCTCGGTCCCGCCGGTATGGCGCACAGCACCTACGCGCAACCGCTGCCGCAGAGCCTGTGGGACGATGCGGCGGGGCACCGATTCGACGGCACAATGGTTGTGGGCGGGTGGCACGTCTATCCGGAGATGGCGGCGGCCGGTCTCTGGACGACGGCGAGCGACCTCGCGCGGTTCGCCCTCGCGGTGCGGCGCTCCGCTGCGGGTGGGCGCGAGACGCTGCTCTCGAAGGCGATGGCGGCGCAACTGCTCGCACCGCAACTCCCCGATCCGGTAGGGCCATCGCTCCACATGGGCCTGGGGCTTTTTCTCGCCGGTGAGGAGGTGCACGCGCGCTTCCGGCATGGCGGCAGCGATCAGGGTTTCCAGAGCGAATTGGTCGCCTACCGCGATCGCGGGCAGGGGATCGCCGTTATGACCAACGGCGATCGGGGAAGCCAACTGGCGGCCGAAATCGTCTGGGCCGCCGCCGGCGTGTACGAGTGGCCCGGGTACCGCGAGGAGCAACCGCCGCCGGTCGTCCTCGATGCGGAGGCGCTCATTTCGTACACGGGCAGCTACGCGGTGCGCCCCGGCTTCGTCTTCGTCGTGTCGCGGGATGAGGACGGTCTCGCCGTCCGGGCGACGGGGCAAGCGGCGTTCCCGCTCGTCGCCCGCTCCGAGACGACTTTCATCACCTGGGTACTGGACGCGACGTTCACCTTCGTGCGGGATGACACCGGCACGGTCACCGGTCTCGCATTCCGGCAGCAGGGGCACGAGACGTTCGCACGGCGGATGGCCGATCATTGATCGCGGGGAGCACATGACACAGAGCAGACCATACGAACCATTACGCGCGCAGGTGCGCACACTCTGCGCGCGGTTCCCCGACGAATACTGGCGGGAGTTGGACCGGACGCGCGCCTACCCTGAGGCGTTCGTGCGGGCGATGACGGAATCCGGGCTGCTCGGCGCGCTGATCCCGCGCGAGTACGGCGGCCTCGGCCTCAGCCTCACCGAGGCGTCGGTCATTCTGGAGGAGGTGAACCACTGCGGCGGCAACGCGGGGCCGTCGCACGCGCAGATGTACGTGATGGGCACCTTGCTGCGGCACGGCTCCGAGGCGCAGAGGCGCGAATATTTGCCGAGGATCGCGCGCGGCGAGGTGCGCTTGCAGGCGTTCGGCGTCACCGAGCCGGACGCGGGTTCCGACACGACGAGCCTGACGACGACCGCCGTGCGCGACGGCGACCGCTACATCGTCAACGGGCGCAAGATTTACATCTCCCGCGTGCAGCACTCGGACTTGATGCTCCTGCTCGCGCGCACGACGCCGCGCGACCAGGTGGAGAGGAAGTCGCACGGCCTCTCCGTCTTTCTCATCGACCTGCATGACGCGCTCGCCAATGGCCTGACGGTGCGGCCCATCCCGATCATGCTGAACAACGAGACGAACGAACTGGCCTTCGACAACGTCCCGATCCCCGCGAGCAGCCTCGTCGGTGAGGAGGGGCGGGGCTTCCGCTACATCCTCGACGGCATGAACGCCGAGCGCATCCTGATCGCCGCCGAGTGCATCGGCGACGGCCGCTGGTTCATCGAGCGGGCGACGGTGCGCGCGAAGGAGCGTGTCGTCTTCGGGCGGGCAATCGGGCAGAATCAGGGCGTGCAGTTCCCGATCGCGCGGGCGCACGTCAATGTCGAGGCGGCGGATCTGATGCGCTTCCGCGCGGCGGAGCAGTTCGACCGGGGCGAGCCGTGCGGCGCGGAGGCGAACATGGCGAAACTGCTCGCCGCCGATGCCTCGTGGGAGGCGGCGAATGTCGCGTTGCAGACCTTCGGCGGCTACGGCTTCGCGGCGGAGTACGACATCGAGCGCAAGTTCCGCGAGACGCGGCTCTATCAGGTCGCGCCCCTCTCGACGAACCTCATCCTCTCCCACATCGCGGAGCATGTGCTCGGCCTGCCACGATCATACTGAGAATGGGAGAAACCGAATGAACCGCAGAGACGCAGAGGACGCAGAGGGGCGCAGAGAAGAGAAAGAGGGGAATGATGATTCTCGGTCTCTTTGCCTGTCTTTTTTCTCTGATCATCTTTTCCCCCCTCTGCGTCCCTCTCTGCGTCCTCTGCGTCTCTGCGGTTCTCCCCGGTTTCTCCCCGCCTTGCCGCTTCTGAGGCGGGCGCGCAATGGCTAACATGCTGCCGCTGGAGGGGATCACCGTTGTCGCGCTGGAGCAGGCCGTCGCGGTGCCCTTCGCGACGCGCCAACTGGCGGACCTCGGCGCGCGGGTGATTAAGATCGAGCGCGTCGGCGTGGGCGACTTCGCGCGCACCTACGAGTCCGCCGTGCGGGGCATGAGCGCGCACTTCGTCTGGACGAACCGCTCCAAAGAATCCCTCGCGCTCGACGTCAAGCGCCCCGAGGCGCAACGGATCATCCACCAACTGCTCGAAAGCGCCGATGTCTTCATCCAGAACCTCGCCCCCGGCGCGGCGGAACGGCTCGGCTTCGGCGCGGCGTCGCTGCGGGCGCGCTACCCCCGCCTGATTATTTGCGACCTCTCCGGCTACGGCTCCTCCGGCCCCTACCGCGACAAGAAGGCGTACGATCTCCTCGTCCAGTGCGAGGCGGGTGTCGTCTCCGTCACGGGGACGCCGGAGACGCCGTCGAAGGCGGGGATCGCCGTCGCGGACCTCGCGGGCGGGATGTACGCCTACGCCGGCATCCTCACCGCGCTTATCCAGCGCGGGCGCACGGGCGAGGGCACGACGCTGGAAGTCTCGCTCTTCGACGCGCTCGCGGAGTGGATGGGCTACCCCGCGTACTTCGCCAAGTACGGCGGCGCGGCCCCCACGCGGAGCGGCGCGAGCCACGCGACCATCGCCCCCTACGGACCCTTCACGACTGGCGACGGTGGGACGGTCTTCCTCGGTGTCCAGAACGAGCGGGAATGGGCGCGCTTTTGCGCGGATGTCCTCCGGCAGCCGGATGTCGCCACCGATCTGCGCTTCGCCACCGGCACCGCGCGCGTCGCGCATCGCGCGGAACTGCACGCGGCGATCAACGCGGTCTTCGGCGCGCTGACGGGTGCGGAAGCGCTCGAACGGCTCGAAGCGGCGGGGATCGCGAACGCGCGGCTGAACACGGTGCAGGAATTTCTCGACCATCCGCAACTGGTGGAACGCGACCGCTGGCAGGACGTGGAATCGCCCGTCGGGACGATCAGCGCGCTCAAGCCGCCCGTCATCATGGAGGGCGTCGCGCCGCGCATGGGCCCGATCCCCGCCATCGGGGAGCAGACCGAGGCGATCCTGCGCTCCCTCGGCTATGATGACGCCCGGATCGAACAGTTGCGCGCGGACAGGGTGATCTGAGCGAGCAGGAGGGGGAATGTAGCCACAGAGGCACACAGGGCACAGAGAATAATTGGGGAGAAATGCGACGGTAATAAAAAAGAGGTGACGTTCTCACACATCAATCGTATTCTCTTTCCTCTTCCCCCTCTGTGTCCTCTGTCGGGTGCCCTTTGGGCAGATGTGGCTAAAAGAAAAGGAGTACGATTTGGCTGCGTACATGATCACCGAAATTGAGATCACCGATCCCGTCCGGTACGAGGAGTACCGCAAACTGGTTCCCGCGTCGCTGGAGAAGTACGGCGGCAAGTTCATCGCGCGCGGCGGGCAGGTGCGGACGCTCGAAGGCGACTGGGAGCCGAAGCGCCTCGTCGTCACCGAGTGGCCGAGCGTCGCGCGGGCGATGGAGTGGTACGACTCCGAGGAGTACCGCGAGGCGAAGGAGATACGGCACCAGGCTTCCACGGGCAAGATGATTCTGGTCGAGGGGACGTAAATCCCGCCCGCATACCATCATGAGAGGGGAAGTCAATGGCTGCCTATGTGATCGCGCACGTTGAGATTCATGATCCCGAGCGGTATGTCGAGTACACGAAGATGGTGCCCGCGACCGTCGCGCAGTACGGTGGCACATTCATCGCGCGGGCCGGCAGGGCGGAGGTGCTGGAGGGCGATGAACCGCTCCCGTCGCGCCTCGTCATCATCCAGTTCGACAGCATGGAGCGCGCGAAGGCGTGGTGGGCGTCCGAGGAGTATCGCGCCGCGAAGGAACTGCGGCAGGCGACCTCCACCGGCACGCTCTTCCTGATCGAAGGGACGTAAGGGGAAGAAGCGACGCATGGCAGTCAAAGAAGGTTGGCGGGGGCGGTTCTTCGAGGATTTCGTGGTCGGTGATGTCTACCAGCATCCGCTCGGGCGGACGGTGACGACGACCGACAACATCTGGTTCACGCTGCTGACGCAGAACACCGCGCCGATCCACTTCGACCATCACTACGCGGCGCAGACGGAGTTCGGCAAGCCGCTCGTGGATTCCACCTTCACGCTCGCGCTCGTCACCGGGCAGAGCGTGACGGATATCTCCCAGAACGTGATGGCGAACCTCGGCTGGGACGACGTGAAACTGCCCCATCCCGTCCTCGAGGGCGACACGATCTACTCGCAATCTGAGGTGCTCACCGTGCGGGAGTCGAAGTCGCGCCCGAATGTCGGCATCGTCACCGTGCGGACAACGGGCTACAACCAGGAGGGCGCCGTCGTCATCACCTTCAACCGGACGGTCATGGTCTACCGGCGCGGGCGGGCCCCCATCATCCCGCGCCTCGGCCCCGTCAGTGACGGGGAAGACGGCTGAACCACAGAGGCATAGAGGGCAGAGTGGAGAAGCGTGCTCGCGGCGGCACGCGATGCAGCAATCATTCGTCCAATTCGGCTCGCTCAATCGTATCGCGGACAAAGGCAAGCATCGCGGTCATGTCGTCGGGGCGTTTGTCGTGCCGCCACGCGAGGGCCGTGTCGATTAATCCCGGCCACGGGAACGGCAGCGTTGCGCGCGCCCACGCCGCAGCGGCTGGTTTGGAGATGATGGCCCCGTGCGCCAGCGTGTGGCGGGCGCGGCACATCGTCAGGATCGCGAATGCCTGATAATCGCGCGTGCGGAGCCAAACGGGGCCGTCCAGTTGCGCCCGCCAGAAGTCGGTGAGTTGCTCCCGCACCGCCAGACGAAGTGCGTCGGGCGAGAGGGGATCGATCAGCGTCTTCGGCGGCGGCCCGGCAACCACGACGCCATGCTCGCGGACGACATGCCGCTCGATCACCCACGCGCGGTCGTGCGCGCGGACACCGAACGCCCAGTCCGCGCCGATGGTCGGGTGGCGATTGCGCGCGGGGTCGTACCGGCGCAGGGCGGCGCGGGGGATGTAGGAGCCTTCCAGTTTGTCGGCCCATTGCAACCCGCTCGCCGCGATCCGCGCATGCATTCTTTCCAATGCGCGCAGTGTTTCCGGTGGCAATCCATCTTCGGT
>JBBSII010000100.1:0-10095 GCA_038232175.1 Thermomicrobiales bacterium | reverse complement strand
TTGCCGTGCGGCACCGATGCGGTTTTCCCGACCGGCCGGAGTTCCTGGCGTGATGCTTCGCGTCGGCGCTCACACTATTCCCCGCTCCGACGGGGGAATAGCGCCTAAATTGACGCTTATGGGGCGATTCAAGCATCGCCCCTACGGACGAGAAGAGGCGAGGCAACGGGCGCAAACCGGAGCGGCTCGTTCGGCGTCGGTGTGACGACGGCGACGCGATCCGCCTCAATTGGCGTGACTGCTTCGGGCTGCGCATTGGTCAGCGAGCGGAGCAAGGTCGCGTCCATCAGGACGACGCGCTTCACATCTGGTGGAATGGCGACTGTTCGGTCCGCGTCCGTCCCATAGGTCACATCGACGAAGTGAACGCGGTACTCCGGCAGGTAGAGCAGCCAGTGGCGGTAACTCTCGTACGCGATCAGGAGGGTCGTCGCGGGGTCGCCGTGATCGTGATTGCGGACGAAGCCGATTTTGCCGTCGATGGTGCGGTCCTGCTGGCGGATGCCGTGCGCGGTCAGCGCGAGCGGTCGGAAGAGGAAAACGGCGGTGTTGGCGAGCATGACGAACGCGACAAGCGCGGCCATGATCGCGGGTGCAGCGCGTTGAATGCCACCCGTTCGTGCACCAAATCGCCTCAGCAATTGCGGAATCTCCACTGTGAAGCGCGCCGCGATCAGTAGCACTGCGGGCACAAAGGTGAAGACGTACCCCGGATCACCGATGTGCAGCCATGTGTAGAAGAGCAGCATCGGCGTCATCCAGAGCGCGAAAAGCAGCACGAGCGGATTGCGCCACCGCCGCCAGTGCGCGAGCAACCAGACCGCCGCGCCCGCTACTGGTAATCCCAGTGCATACAAGGCATATCCCGTATACTTCGCCGTGTCGCGGATGTTGACGAGCAGCGCGCGCGGCCCATTCTCCGCCACCGAGTACCGTTTCAGCACGTCATCGCTTGTATAGGCGCGGAAGACATGCCAGTAGCCCGTCCAGCCACCGGAGAGCGCGACCGTCGGGACGAACCACGCCAGCACGATGACAACGACAAGCGCCCCGCTCGTAAGAATGCGCGTCAGTGGTTGCCGCCAATGGCCGAAGATCCAGAGCGGCAGCAAAAAGAGCAGCAGGTCGGGGCGGAAGCCGCCGCCGATGGCGTACGCTGCCGACAGCGCGAGGAGAGGGGACGGGGGAGTGAGGTTCCCCCGACTGCGAGGAGAACGCATACGCCCTGCGCTCCGACCCTCCCGGTTGCATCGCCACGCGACGAGCGCGACGAGCGTGCCGAAACAGGCGAGCGACGGGTACGCCAGCGCGACCGCGCCATTCGTCCAGAAGGTGACGCTGACGAGGAGGTAGAGCGCGGCGACAATCCCCGCCGCGCGCCCGGAGAGTTCGCGACCGAGCCAGTACAGTGCCGCGACTGCCCCCGCGCTCAGGAGCATCGCGACCGTCACGAGCGCGGCGTTCGCGCCCGGCACGACGAGTTGCACAACGCGCCCCAGCCCAACAAAGACCGGGTAGCCGGGCGGGTGCGGGTGATGGAGACGCACGTCGTAATCGCGCATCGCGAGGACAAAGTTCACCGCATCCCAGTTGAAGACGCGGTGCGAGCGGAAGGGAAATCGTGTCGCAATCGTCGCCAGAGCAAACACCGCCGCGATCAGCGCGTCGCCACGCGCGCCGACGAGTGCGGCGGCAGTCTGCGGTCGTTGTTCGACCGTGAGCCGCACGCCTACGCTTCCCCGGCGGCTTTCATGGCGTCAATCGCCGCGCGCAGGCGTTGATCGACGCGACCGGGGCCGAGCACGAGCATTAGGTCCGCCTGATCGGGCGCGGCGGTGCGGCCCGTCGTGGCGATGCGCGCGAGACCGAACGGCACGCCGCGCTTGACGCCGCACTGCTGCACGACCATGTCGAGCGCGGCGACCAACTGCTCGCGCGCGGCCCAATTCGCGTCGGCGAGGATAGACAAGAGGGCATCGAGCAGCGCGCTTGTTTGTTCGCCGCCCTGCTTCCTGAGCAATGCGACCATGCTCGCGTCCGCAGTCGGCTCCGCAAAGAAAAAGCGGGTCGCTTCGGGCACGTCCGCGAGCGTCTTCGTGCGTTCCTTTTCGAGCGCGAGGGCGCGGCTGACGTAGTCACGCGGTGCATTCTGAGCCAGCCCGGCGGCGTGGAGGAACGGCAGCGCGCGGTCAACGAAATCGTCCAGTGTCAGGCGGTGGTTGATCCACTGCCCGTTCATCCAGAGCAGTTTGTCCTTGTCCCACGCGGAGGGAGCGGGGCGGACGTCCTCGATGCGGAAGCGTGCGGCGGCCTCCTCCTTCGTGAAGAGTTCGATGTCGTCACCGTACGACCAGCCGAGGAGGGCGCAGAAGTTGACAAGCGCTTCGGGCAGGAACCCCTGCTCGCGGTATTCGTGGAGCGCGGAATCGCCGTGCCGTTTGGAGAACTTCTTGCCGTCCGTCCGCGTCACGAGCGGCAGGTGGCAGTAGACCGGCTCCGGCCAGCCGAACGCGCGGTAGAGCAGCACATGGATCGGCAGGCTCGGGATCCACTCGACAGCGCGCAGCACATGCGTCACCTGCATTGCGTTGTCGTCTACGACCACACCGAGGCTGTAGGTGGGGAAGCCATCACGCTTCAGGAGCACGGGATCGGCGGGGATTTCACTGTTCCGCCAGCGCATCTCACCACGGATCACGTCATGCCCGACGGTTTCGCCGTCGAGGGGCGTCTTGAACCGGATCGCGGGCGGCAGATCGCTCGTTGCGCGCGCCGCGTCGCGCTGCTCCGGCGTCCAGTCGCGGTACTTACGATACGTGTGCTCCGTGTCCGGCGTCGCGTTCTTGCCGGGCGGCGGTGGCGGGTCGAAGTCCTCGTACGCATACCCGTGGTCGAGCAGCCATTGCGCCCATTCCTGATACAACGGGAGACGCTCGCTCTGCATGTACGGCGCGTACGGCCCGCCGATGAGTGGCCCCTCGTCCCAGTCGAGGCCAAGCCAGTGGAGGCCGTCCGTGATGGCGGCGACCGAGTCTTCGTTCAGCCGCCGCTGGTCGGTATCCTCGATGCGCAGGATGAACTGCCCGCCGGACTGGCGCGCGGCCAGCCAGTTGAACAGCGCGGAGCGCGCGCCACCGACATGCAAATAGCCCGTCGGGCTGGGCGCGAAGCGAACGCGCATAGGTTGTGTCGTGTCGTGATCGTTCATGGTCGTCGGTCTCCTTCACATGCACGCGCACTGTAGCATAGCAGAGGGGGTTGGGGGTGAGGTCTTGAGGTCTCCCACGCTTTGACACCCGTACGGTCGGGTGCTACGCTTCCGGTCGGCGTGGGCGGCGGTTCCGTGTGCGTCATTTTCAATTTCGCGCGGGAGGATCGTTCGTGCGCTACCGTGTTTGGTACATCTTCACCTGTATCGTGGTGCTCACCCTCCTCGCCACCTGGGTTGCCCTGCCGGGCAAGACGCTCAACCTCTTCAACGTCAAGACCCGGACGGAGACGAAGCTCGGGCTGGACTTGAAGGGTGGCGTCCATGTCGTGCTGCAAGCGCGACCCGCGCCGGGGCAGAAGGTGGACAGTGAGGTGCTTTCCGGCTTGCGGGACACCATCGAGCGCCGCGTGAATGGCCTCGGTGTCAGCGAGCCGATCATCCAGACGCAGGGCAACGACAAGATCGTTGTCGAGTTGCCGGGCGTGCAGGACCCGGAGCAGGCCGTCCGCGTGTTGAAACAGACGGCGCTCCTTGAACTCATCGGCAGCCAGACGCAGCTCCCAGCGGGCTTTGTCGTGACGACCTCGCTCGGTGGGCCGGAGAGCGTCGGCCTCAACCCGGATGGCACGCCGTTGTCCAGTGCGACTCCCGGTGCGGGTACTGCCGCCCCTGCATCGGGTACGCCTGGTGCGTCGAGCGCGGCGGGTACGCCCGCAGCATCTGGTACGACCACAACCACGACCACCGCTGGCACGCAAACCCCGGTGGCTGCGGGAACCGGCACCCCTGCGGGCACGACAGTCGCGGGCGCAGGGACGACGGGCGGGACGCCGGACCCGAACAGCACGGCGACTCCCGGTGCGTCACCGACCGCCACCGCGCCCGCTGGCCCTGTGTACGAGACGATTGTCACCGGCAAGGACATCGATGATGCCTTCCCGCAGACGGGTCAGACGGGCAATCTCGTCGTCGGCTTCAGGTTGAATCAGGCGGCGGCGAACAAATTCGGCGATTACACCGCGTCGCACGTTGGGCAGTTCCTCAATGTCGTCGTTGACAAGCGCGTCGTCAACAGCGCGACGATTAACAGCCGCATCGATCAGAGCGGAGTGATCGAGGGGCTGGGACGCGATGAGGTGCAGAACCTCGTCATCGTGCTGAAGTCCGGTCGGCTCGCGGTGCCGCTCGACGTGATCGAGACGCGCACGGTTGGCCCGACGCTCGGGCAGGATTCGATCAACAAGAGCCTGCTGGCGGGCGCGATTGGCCTCGCGGCGGTCGCCTTCTTCATGATTATCTTCTACCGCCTGCCGGGCGTCCTTGCGGTGCTCGCACTCGGAGTGTACACCGTCCTGACGTTCGCGCTCTTCAAGGCATTCGGCGTTGTGCTGACCTTGGCGGGCATCGCGGGTTTCATCCTCTCCATCGGCATGGCAGTGGACGCGAACGTGCTGATCTTCGCGCGCATGAAGGAGGAGTTGCGCTCCGGGCGAACGCTCCGAAACGCCATCGACGCGGGCTTCGACCATGCGTGGCCGTCGATCCGGGACTCCAACGTCTCGACCTCGATCACCTGCCTCATTCTCTACGTCTTCGGCGGGATCACGGGGACATCGGTCGTTCGTGGGTTCGCGCTGACGCTCCTGATTGGCGTGCTCGTGAGCCTCTTTAGCGCCATCACGGTGACGCGGACGTTCCTGCGTCTGCTGGTGACGTGGCGGGGCATCTCGACGAATCGCTGGCTCTTCAACGCCGAGCAGATTGCCGCAATACCGACCGCGCGTGGCGCGTCGCCCACGACCGCCGGGGATTAGAAGGGAAGCGCCGCGATGATCGATCTCGTACACCGACGCAGAATCTGGTACGCCATCTCGTTGATTGTCATTCTTCCCGGCCTCGTCGCGCTCGCGGTCTGGCACCTGAATTTGGGCATCGACTTCACAGGCGGCACGGTGTGGGAACTCCAGTTCCCACGCACGGATATCCAGTCGCTCGACGTGCGGCAGGTGCTCGTGGATCAGGGGCAGCAGGACCCGCTGGTGCAGATCGCGACCGCGACGGACGGAGCGACGGAGAGCGCGCTGATTCGCCTCAAAGGCTTGCAGGAAGGCTCGCCGGAGAAGACGCAACTGGCGTCCGCGATCAAGAATCGCTTCGGTGACTACACCGAACTACGCCTCGAAACGGTCGGCCCGACAGTCGGGCAGTCCGTCAGCAAGAACTCGATCCTCTCGGTGCTCGCGGCATCGGTTGGCATCCTCCTCTACCTCGCGTGGGCGTTCCGCAAGGTGAAGCGGCCCTTCCTCTACGGCTCGTGCGCGATCGTCGCGATGCTCCATGATGTGCTCGTCGTACTCGGCATCTTCGCGATTCTCGGCAAGGTGCTGGGGACGGAGATCGACTCGCTCTTCGTCACCGCGCTGCTCACGGTGATCGGCTTCTCCGTGCACGACACGATCGTGGTGTTCGACCGCATCCGCGAGAACCAGATTCGTCGCCCCGCGATGGCGTTCGATGATGTCGTCAACTACAGTCTGGCGCAGACGATTGTCCGGTCGATCAACACGTCGCTCACCGTCGTCTTTACGCTGCTCGCGCTCTTCCTGTTCGGCGGCGCGACGGTTCGCGAGTTCGTGCTCGCGCTCCTGATCGGTGTCATCAGCGGCACGTACTCCTCGATCTTCAACGCGAGCCAGTTGCTTGTCAGTTGGGAGAAGGGCGAGATTCAGCGGCTCGCATTCTGGCGGCGCGGTCGTCGCGCCGCGCGCCCGGCAACGAGCGGCGCGGGGGACTAACGGCGCGGTCGGAGTGATGGAATCAACGACAGACCGCCGTTCGATGCAACGGCGGTTTTCTTTTTTACTCGCTCACTATTCGGTGGATGTGACCCATGCGGAATCATCAGCGCCGCGTCACGCGCGTGGCGGTGCTCGCAATCCTCACGAATACGCTCCTCGTTATCGGGAAGCTGCTCGTCGGCCTCCATGCAGGCTCGGTCAGCGTGCTCTCCGAAGCGGCGCACTCGGGCGTGGACCTCGTCGTCGCCGTGCTCGCGTGGGCGGCGATCCGGTATGCCCAACTCCCGGCAGACCGGACCCACCCATACGGGCACGGCAAGGTGGAGACGCTGACCAGTTTCGGTGAGGGGCTGCTAATCTACGGCGTCGCAGGCTACATCATCTGGCACGCGATCGACGCCATTCTCGGCGGGAGCGCCATCTCGGATGTGCGGTGGGGCATCGCGGTGATGGTTGGCTCCGCGCTGATTAACCTCGCCGTGTCGCGCTACCTGCTCCGCGTCGGCAAGGAGAGCGGTTCGCCCGCGCTCGAAGCGACCGGGCTGGAACTCGGCACGGATGTTGTCACCGCCAGCGGCGTCGTGGTGGGCCTCTTCCTCGTCGCAATCACCGGCTGGCGTCTGGTCGATCCGATCCTCGGCCTCGTCGTCTCCGCCTTCATCCTCGTGACCGGGACGCGCGTGCTCGTCGGTGCCGTGCGCGGCCTGATGGACTACCGACTGCCCGATGAGGAGGAGTCGGCCATCCGCAACGTCCTCAATGAGCACGCCGACACATTCATCGAGTACCACGACCTCCGCACGCGCCACGTCGGCAGCAGCCACGCCGTGGATTTGCACCTCGTCGTCCCGAAGGACATGTCGGTCGCGGCGGCGCACGATCTCTCGACGCATCTCGAAGGCGAGATTGCGGATGTGCTGCCGCAGGCGGATGTTGTCATCCACGTCGAGCCGGAGGATGAAGCGGTTTCCGCTGACCGGGCGAATGGCGATGTGGGGCGAACGCCGTAGGGCGTTGCGACACGCCGATCCAATCGAATGCGTCGCGTTGCGGGAGATTCCTCGCGATGGTACACTCGCGTCCGCGCTGCGGCACGGGGAGAGGATGCCGCGCGCTCAGGTCCCATCCCGGCCGGTGCGCCGGACTTTCAACTGCTGTGGTGTCCATGTTGTCGCGGGTAGCGGCCCAGGGGAAGTGGCCGTCAGGAGGGGAGTGCGCGTGAGCTGGCTTGTGTGGACAGTTCCCGTTATTGGCATTTTGGCGGTCCTGTATGCGATTTCACTGGCGCGTTCGGTGCTCGCGAGCGACATCGGCACTCCGGAAATGCAGGATGTCGCGGGACGCATCCTGACGGGCGCACGCGCCTATCTGAACCGGCAGTACCGGACGATCTTCAGCATCGCGGCGATCGTGGCGGTGGTCATCGCCGTCCTGATTTTCTTCATCACGAAGTCGGACCAGCATCCGGGCCGCCATGCCCTGCTCACGTTCTTCTCCTTCCTTGTCGGCGCGGCATTGTCCGGCCTCTCCGGTTTTATCGGCATGAACGTCGCCGTGCTGTCCAACCTGCGGACGGCGGCGGGCGCGCGCAAGGACATGGGATCGGCCCTGACGGCGGCGTTCCACGGGGGTGCGGTGTCGGGCTTCCTTGTCATCGCGCTCTCGCTCCTCGGCGTGACAGGTATGTTCGCCCTCTTCGCGGCGACGGGTTTGACGAAGGGCGTGCAGGACGCGCCGTTCTACATCGTCGGCTACGGATTTGGCGCGTCGTTCGTGGCGCTCTTCGCGCAACTCGGCGGCGGTATCTACACGAAGGCCGCCGATGTCGGCGCGGACCTCGTCGGCAAGGTCGAGGCGAACATCCCGGAGGATGACCCGCGCAACCCCGCCGTGATCGCGGACCTCGTCGGCGACAACGTCGGCGACTGCGCCGGTCGTGGCGCGGACCTCTTCGAGTCCACCGCCGCCGAGGTCGTCGGCGCGATGATCCTCGGCGTCGCGCTGGC
The DNA here is from genome assembly GCA_038232175.1 of Thermomicrobiales bacterium. Classification (GTDB taxonomy): domain Bacteria; phylum Chloroflexota; class Chloroflexia; order Thermomicrobiales; family JALYUS01; genus JALYUS01. The sequence goes on along the minus strand of JBBSII010000100.1, from coordinate 2,080 downwards.
GACGATCACGAACAACAACAACTGGATCATCTTCCCGCTCGTCATCACGGCGTTCGGGCTGCTCGCGTCGATCATCGGCGTGCTCGTCGTGCGGCCGACGGCGAACACGACGGACGCGCTCGGCCTGCTGAACCGTGGCTATTACGTGGTCGCAGCCCTTTCCGTCGTCTTCATGATTTTCGTGACGTATGTGCTCTTCCACAACACATCGCGGAAGAATGCGGACGGGTCGATCTTCAACGTCGGCGATAAGTGGTTCTACTTTGCGCTCGCCGGATTGGTCGGCATCGCGGCTTCGGTCGCGTTCGTCTACATCACGCAGTTCTACACGGCGGGGAACTTCCGCCCGGTGCGCACCATCGCGGAGGCATCGCGCACGGGTTCCGCGACGAACATCATCTCCGGCCTCGCCATCGGCATGGAGTCGACGGCGATGCCGGCGATCACGATTGCGCTCGCCATCGGCGGCTCCTTCTTCCTCGGCACGCGGACGCACGTCACGGGCAATAACTTGCAGGACGGCATCTTCGGCACCGCGTGCGCGACGGTCGGCATGTTGATGAGCGCCGCCTACATCCTCGCGATGGACACCTTCGGCCCGATCACCGACAACGCGGGCGGCATCGCCGAGATGAGTAACCAACCCGAGAGCGTGCGCGACGTGACCGACGCGCTCGATTCGGTCGGCAACACGACGAAGGCGCTCACGAAGGGGTACGCGGTTGGGTCCGCCGCCCTCGCGGCCTTCCTGCTCTTCTCCGCCTATCTGGATGTCGTCGCGGAGTCGCGCGGCTACACGCCGAACAGCCCACAGTGGATACAGTCGCACATCGTGGACCTGGCGCAGCCGAAGGTCTTCATCGGCGGCTTCCTTGGCCTGATGCTCGTCTTCCTCTTCTCGTCGCTGGCGATCCGGGCGGTCGGCAGCGCGGCGCAGGACATGATCAGCGAGGTCCGCCGCCAGTGGCGCGAGAAGCCGGGCATCATGGCGGGGACGGAAATCCCGGACTACGCGCGGTGCGTGGACATCTCCGTGCGCGGCGCGCTGCGTGAGATGATCGCGCCGGGTGCGCTGGCCGTCTGCATGCCGATCGTCATCGGCCTGCTCCTGCGCGCCGAGGGCGCGGCAGGCATGCTGATCGTCGGCACGATGGGCGGTATCCTGATGGCCAATGTGATGAATAACGGCGGCGGCGCATGGGACAACGCCAAGAAGTTCATCGAGGCGGGCGGTCTGCGGGACGCGGACGGCACGGTGCTCGGCAAGGGGAGCGATCCGCACGCGGCCTCGGTCGTCGGCGATACGGTCGGCGATCCCTTCAAGGACACCGCCGGGCCGTCGCTGCATGTGCTCATCAAGTTGCTCGCGACGCTGACGCTCGTGCTCGCGCCACTCTTCATCTAGCGCGCCGCACGCGAACAGGGGATTGTGGACTATACTCATGGGGGCTGGCGCAAAGCCGCCCCCATGATTTTGTGCATTTGGGTCATCGCGGCCGATTTCGGAGGGTAGAACGCAGATGCGCATCGGTGTGGTCGGTGGCGGGATGATGGGAATGGCGGCGGCGTTGCGCCTGCGGCAGGCGGGGCACACGGTCGTGCTCTGGGAACGCGCGGCGGGGCTGGGCGGTCAGGCGGGGACGTTCCCGATTGCGGGGACGCGGCTCGAATACTTCTACCATCACCTCTTCCATTCCGATGCGGCGATCATTGACCTGATGAACGAACTCGGCATCGGTGACACGCTCCAGTGGCTGCCGAGCACGGTTGGCATGTTCTACGACGGCAAGATTTGGCCGCTCGACGGGGCACTCGATCTGCTCAAACTCGGCTACATCTCGCCGCTCTCCCGCGTCCGCATCGGCGCGTTGACCGCGTACCTCCAGATGAAGAAGAAGTGGGGTTCCTACGAGCACGTGACGACCGCGCGGTGGCTTGCGCGGGCGACGGGGAAGGATGGGTTCGATCGCGTCTTCGGCGCGCAACTGCGGGCGAAGTTCGGGCCGTCGTGGGACACGATACCGATGGTCTGGTTCTGGAAGAAGGTGCAACTCCGCACGACGAACCGGAGCAATCCGCT
>JBBSII010000099.1:0-10105 GCA_038232175.1 Thermomicrobiales bacterium | reverse complement strand
TCGAACTCTTCCCGACGAGTTTCAGCACGCTGCGGGGCCGCACCGTGATCGAGATGACGGGCGATCACGAGATCGCCGGCCTCGTTCGCCGCGCGCACCTGCATCGGACGCGCCAGGAAGGAACGATTGAGATTTCCGGCACGGGCCGCATCGTCCGCGTCATCACCGTCCCGGCGGATGACGCCGAAGGCGATATCCTCCTGCTCGCGCGCGACGTGACGCAGGTGCAGCACCTCCAGACCGTTCGCCGCGAACTCGTCGCCAATGTGTCGCACGAACTGCGCACGCCGCTCGCCAGCATCAAACTCTACGTCGAGACGCTCCTCGATGGCGGCCTGGAAGTGCCCGGCATGGCGGAGGACCGGCTGAACAAGATCAATGGCGAGGTCGATGAACTGACCCAACTCGTGCGGGAGTTGCTGGAGTTGGCGCGCCTGGAGTCGGGGCGGGATCAGCCCGCATTCCTCCCCGTCGATGTCGCGCAGTTGGGGCGCAACGCCGCCGAACGGCTGGAAGCACAGGCGGAGCGGGCCGGTGTGACGATTCAGCAGGAATTCTCGCCCGATCTCCCGCCGCTGCTCGGCGACCGGCGCATGATCGAGGGCGCGCTCGTCAACCTCATCCACAACGCGGTGAAATTCACCCCCTCCGGTGGGCGCGTGACGGTCGGTGCGGACGCGACGAACGGGCATATCGCGGTGTGGGTCGAGGATACGGGCATCGGCATCCCATCGGAGCACCTGCCGCGCCTCTTCGAGCGATTCTACAAAGAGGATCCCGCGCGCACGGGCAGCGGCACCGGGCTTGGCCTCGCAATTGTGAAGCACGTCGCGCTCGCGCATCATGGGAGTGTCACGGTCACGAGCGGTATTGGGCGCGGCTCTCGCTTCACGATCGATCTCCCGGTGGCGCAGACCGCCATCGGCTTATCGCGCGCAGCCATGCCGCGTAACGTGGCCACATCGGCCTGATCACATCATCCTCCTCTAACAGTACGATCATCCACCGTTCAAACTGGGCTGCTACCGTGGTGTTGGCGGTACATCGGTGTGCTCGCCGCGCCCATCACCGCGTGCTCGCGCATTCCGCCGCGAGACGAAGAGGAGGAACAACGTTGAAGGCACGAACCGTCTGGAACGGTCGAAGTTTCGTCATCCTGACCATCGCCGCATTGTTTGTCTCATTGATGCTGGCCGCGTGCGGGGGCAGCGCGACGGCGACGCCGGGCACCGCCGCAACGTCTGCGGGCGCCACGAAGCCTGCGTCAGCGTCTTCGCCCGCTGCCTCACCCGCTGCCACCACGAGCGGGTCAACGGCCGCAACGACCGCGCCAGGCACGAGCGCCTCGGCCGTTGCAACAACCGTGCCGAGCACCGGCAGCGCGACGACCTCGGCGGCCAGCCCGGTCACGACTGGCACGGTTGCGAGCGGCGGGAGCGCGGTCGCAAGTGGTGGCCAGCCGAAAGGCCCTGCGGCGTGCGTGGATGGTTCCATCGTCTCGCTCGGTTCGACGGCGCTCCAGCCGCTCGTTGAGGCGGCGGCGAAGGCGTACACCACGAAGTGCCCGAACGCGAAGATCAATGTGCAGGGCGGCGGCTCCGGCACGGGTCTGACGCAGGTCTTCTCCGGTGGCGCGACGATCGGCAACTCCGACATCTTCGCCGAGGAGCGCGAGGGCATCGACGTGAAGCAGGTCGTCGATCATCAGGTCGTCGTGCAGGGCTTCGCGATGGCCGCGAACCCGAGTGTCAAGATCGACACACTCACGCAGCAGCAGGTGGTCGACATCTGGACCGGCAAGATCACGAACTGGAAGGATGCGGGCGGCAACGACCAGAAGATCACGGTCATCAACCGGCCCACGTCCTCCGGCACCCGCGCGACATTCAAGAAGTACGCGCTCAAGGGAGCGAGCGAGGCGCAGGGCTTCGCGCTGACGGAGGATTCCACGGGCGCGGTCGCGAAGGCGATCACCGACACGCCCGGCGCGGTCGGCTACCTCGGTCTCGCGTACTTCCAGTCCAACAAGGACCTCAAGGCGATCAAGTTCAATGGCAAGGAGCCGACCCCCGCCAACATGTCGGACGACTCCTACCCGATCTGGTCGTACGGGCACATGTACACGAAGGGTGAGGCGGCGGGTCTCGCGAAATCGTTCATCGACTACATCCTCTCGGACGACATCCAGACGACGCTCGTGCCGCAGCTCGGCTACGTCCCGGCCACTCAGGTCAAGGCGAAGCACACGCCGTAACCCTCCAGTCAATCGGGTGGTGGGGCTTACTCAAAGTCGCATCCCCGGCGTTCCTAACCCCCAACCCCCTTCCCTCGAAGGGAAGGGGGAGAGCCTCCGTGAGAGCGGGGCGCGATGGGGAACAGCACGGCATTCAAAGTGAGTCACCCCTTCCCTCCGAGGGAAGCGGGTGCCCTCTGGGCAGTGGGGGTTAGGATTCCCCGGCGGAGGAGACTTTCAACAGGCCCCACCGCCCTTTCATTCGTACATCGCCCCCGTTACAATCGGACACGGTTCGTGGTTTGGGGAGGTACAGCCCGTATGGCCGGTCAGGCGCTCAATCCACCGCGTGCGGTCGCGCGGCCCGCGTCGTCGCTCACCATATCGGCGCGGCGGCGGTTGTGGAACCGCGCGACCTACGTCACATTCGCCGCGTGCGCGATGGCGCTCGTTGTCGTGATCGTCGCGATCGTCATTTTCATCAGTTCAAAGGGCCTGGCGACCTTCTTCAAGAACAAGGTCTCGCTCGGCACGTTCCTCTTCTCCACCGAATGGCGGCCCGATGAGCAGCCCGCCCAGATCGGTGCGGCGACGTTCATCGCCGGGTCGCTCGAAGTGACCTTCCTCGCCATCCTCATCAGCACGCCGCTGAGCATCGCGGCGGCGCTCTTTCTCACCGAGGTCGGGCCGAAGTGGGCGCAGAGCGTGCTGCAACCCGCCGTCGAGTTGTTCGTCGGCATCCCGTCGGTCGTCTACGGCTGGGTCGCGCTGAGCGTGCTCGTGCCCCTCATCCGCAATCATGTGGGCGGGTTGGGCTTCAGCGTGCTCGCGGGGTGCATGGTGCTCTCGATCATGGCGCTTCCCACCGTGACGACGGTCGCGACGGATGCCATTCGCGCGCTCCCCGTGGGGTTGAAGGAGGCGTCGTACGGCCTCGGCGCGACGCGCTGGCAGACGCTCTCTCGCGTGCTGCTGCCCGCTGCATTGCCGGGCCTGCTCACCGCCGTCATCCTCGGCATGGCGCGGGCCATCGGGGAGGCGCTCGCGGTGCAGATGGTGATCGGCAACACGCAGATCATCCCGCGCCACCTGACGGACCGCGCGACGACGCTGACGAGCATCATCACGCTCGACATGGGGAACACGGTCAGCGGCACGCGCTGGAACAACGCGCTCTGGTCGATGGCGATGCTCCTTCTGCTGATCGCGCTCGCGCTGATCCTGACGATCCGCGTCGTCAGTGCACGGCGGGTGTACCGATGAACGCGCGCGTGACCGATCGCATCGCGACGGGCGTCATCTGGACGCTGTCGTTTGGCATCGTCGCCCTTCTGGCCTCCTTCCTCGCCTACCTCCTCGTCAAGGGGGCGCGCTACATTACGCCGCACTTCCTCACGTACGGGCCGCGCATCGTCGAGGGCGGCGGTATCGCGCCACAGTTGTTCAACTCGTTCTACCTGCTCCTCCTGACGATGCTCATCACGATCCCACTCGGCGTCGGGGCGGGCATCTACATGTCGGAGTTTGCGCCCGCGAATCGGGTGACGGAGTTCATTCGCCTCGCGACGGAGACGCTGGCGTCGCTGCCGTCGATCATCGTCGGGTTGTTCGGCCTTCTGCTCTTTGTGCAGCGGTTCCACCTCGGCTTCTCGGTGATCGCGGGCGCACTTGCGCTGACGGTCTTTAACCTGCCGATCATCGAGCGCGTCGCGGAGACCTCGTTGCGCGCGGTGTCGCCCGGCCTGCGCGAAGGGAGCCTCGCGCTCGGCATGACGCGGTGGCAGACGATCCGCACCGTCCTGCTGCCGTCCGCATTGCCGGGCCTTGTCACAGGGTTTATCCTGACGGCGGGGCGCATCTTCGGTGAGGCGGCGGCGCTGCTCTTCACGGCGGGCCAGTCCAGCGCCTCGCTCGACTGGCATGACATCAGCCTGTTCAGCGACACCTCGCCCATCGGGCTGTTCCGCCCCGCCGAGACGCTGGCGGTACACATCTGGAAGCTCAATTCCGAGGGGTTGGTGCCCGATTATCGCCAGATCGCGGATGGGTCGGCGGCGCTCTTGATCGTCTGCGTGCTCCTGTTCAATGTCGGCGCGCGGTTTCTCGGTCGGTGGCTGCATCGCCGCATTACTGCGACGTGAAGGGACGAATAATGCATGCCGGGGGAGGCGTACTGTCATGGCCAGTGAACGAATTGAACGCGCAGGTCTGCCGACGATGACGACCCCCGCGCCCGCACTTGTCACGATGCCCGTCAACACCGAACCGGCGCCTGCGCCTGCGGTGGCCGATGTCGCGGTGCGCATGGAGAAATTCGCGCTCTTCTACGGCACTTTCCGCGCGGTCGCGGATGTGGACATGGATGTCGCCGCGCGACAGGTAACGGCGATCATTGGGCCGTCCGGCTGCGGCAAGACAACGCTGCTGCGGAGCATCAACCGGATGAACGATCTCATCACCGGCGTGCACGCGGAGGGCGATATTCTGATCAACGACCTGTCGATCTACTCGCCGAACACGGACGTTGTCGCGCTCCGTCGGCGCGTCGGTATGGTCTTCCAGCGGCCAAACCCGTTCCCGATGAGTATTTTCGACAATGTCTGCTACGGGCCGCGCCTGCACGGCCAGCGGAACAAGGCGGCGCTCAGGGAAGTGGTCGAGAAGAGCCTGCATCAGGCGGCGCTCTGGGACGAGGTGAAGGACAAACTGAACCAGTCCGCGCTCGCGCTCTCCGGCGGGCAGCAGCAGCGGCTCTGCATCGCGCGGTGTGTCGCGGTGCAGCCCGACGTGATCCTGATGGATGAGCCGGCGAGCGCTCTGGACCCGATCTCGACGCTGAAGATCGAGGATTTAATGCGGGAGTTGCGCGCGCAGTACACCATCGTGATCGTGACGCACAACTTGCAGCAGGCGGCGCGCGTCAGCGACATGACGGCGTTCATGCTCGGCAACGCGGTCGAGGCGGATCGATCCGGTCGGCTGATCGAATACGCGCCGACGAAGGAACTGTTCACCAGCCCGAAGGACCCGCGCACCGAGGAGTACATCACGGGCCGGTTCGGCTAGGGTACAATGCCCCGGCCAACGTGGGGAACGGAAGGGACAGACTGATGCCACGGCTTGCGCTCGATCAAGGGTTGAAGGAACTGCACGCGGATGTCCTGACGCTCGGGAGCATGGTCGAAAAGTCGATCCAGCGGTCCGTCGATGCGCTCCGCACGCGCGACGCCTCGATTGCGCGGCGCGTCATCGAGGAGGACGCGCAGATCAACGCGCTCCGCTTCCAGATCGAGGATCGCGCGCTTCTCCTGATCGCGACGCAGCAGCCGCTCGTGCACGACCTCCGCACGATCGCAGCGGTGCTCAGCATCATCGTCGATCTGGAGCGCATGGGTGACCACGCGGAGGGCACGGCGACGATCTCGCTGATGATTGGCGACGAACCGCTCCTCAAGCCGCTGCTCGACATCCCGCGCATGGCGGACAAGGCGACGGACATGCTCCGCCGCGCGCTGCTCTCGTTTGCGGACAGCGATGTCGCCTCCGCGCGCCGGATCGCCGCCGAGGATGACGAGGTCGATGCGCTCTACAATCAGGTCTACCGCGAGTTGCTCACCTTCATGTTGCAGGATCAGCGCACGATCCATCAGGCAACGCTGCTCCTCTGGGCGGCGCACAACCTCGAACGGATCGGCGACCGTGTGACCAACATCTGCGAGCGCGTCGTCTTCACCGAGACAGGCCGGATGCAGGAAATTCGACCGAGCATCGCCCCGCGCCTCGCGCCGGTCCCGACCGCGCAGTAGCCGCTTGCGATCATCACAATATGTGAAGAAATGTGGTGGCGGCGAGCTTCAGCCTGCCGTTTCTCATTGCGGCAGACTGAAGTCCGCCGCTACCGAAATTATCGCCTGTTCCGACCGCGACGGTTACGCCCGCTCGTAGAGCAGTTCGCCGCCAATCCATGTCATGCTCACGGGAATCGTGGCGAGTTCCTCGGGTGGGCAGCCGCGCGGGTCACGGGCGAGGACGACGAAGTCCGCGAGCATGCCGGGGGCAATTGCGCCCTTCTCGTGCTCCTCGAACGTCGCATACGCGCCCGCGACAGTGTATGCGTGCAATGCCTCATCGACGGTGAGGGCTTCCTGCGGCGCATACGGCGCACCCGTGCCGGTAACCTCCGTCACCGCCGCCTCGATGCTCTTGAGCGGTTCGTAGGCGGAAACGGGGCAATCGGAACTGAAGACCGTCGTGATATTCGCATCCAGCAGCGAGCGGAACGGGTAGGTGAGCGCGGCGCGCTCCTCGCCGAGATGCCGGATGAACGAGTCGCCGTACTCCGTGATGAAGACGGGCTGCGTGACGATGAGCACCTGCATCACCGCGATCCGCGCGATCAGGTCGGGCCGGAGGATGCCGCAATGCTCGATTCGTATCCGGTGATTGAGACGTGGCGCAACGTCGATGGCGCGCTGGTAGGCATCGAGGACCATCTCGATGCCCCGGTCGCCGATGGCGTGCACCGCGATCTGCCAGCCGGTGCGGAAGGCTTCCATCACATATCCCTGAAAGACCGACTCGCCCATCATCGTCAGGCCAAGATTTTCCGGGTCGGGGTCGTGCCGGAAGGGCTGCGAGACGGCGGCGGTGCGCCCGATCAGGCTGCCGTCGATGAACAACTTGATCGGCCCGCAGCGCAGGCGGTCGCTGCCGAAGCCGGTGCACGCGCCGATGGCGTTGAGGTGCGGCAGCAGGTTCTCGCGCAGCATCATGCTCGTCCGCAAGGGGTTGATGCCCCTGGACGCCCGCTGGAAGGCGCGGAACTGCATCGGCGTCGAGACGCTGGCATCCGCGCTGCTCGTGATCCCGGCGGCGATGTACCGCTCGGCGCAGCGACCGAGCGCGGCGACGAGGTCATCCTCGGTCGGTTCGGGGATCAGCCGCGTCACGAGTTGCTGCGCGGTCTCAAGGAGCAGGCCGGTCGGGTCGCCGTTCGCGTCGTGGACGATGCCACCACCCTCAGGCGGTTCCGTCCCGCCGTTGATGCCCGCCAGCCCGAGCGCGCGCGTATTGGCGACGCACAAGTGCCCGGAGGCGTTCGTGATGACGACGGGGTGATCGGGCGCGACGGCGTCGAGGTCGTAGCGCGTCGGGTGACGGCGTTCTTTGAGCGATTGATCGTCGTAGCCTCGACCGAGCACCCACGCGCCGCCGGTCGTCTCGTGGGCGTGATCGGCGACGCGCCGCTGCAACTCTGCGATGCTGCCGCACCCCGGCGCGCGGCAGTCGATCTGCGCGAGGCTGAGGCCGAACATCATCATGTGGTTGTGCGCCTCGTTAAAGCCAGGCAGGAGCGTCTGGCCCGCGAGGTCGATCACGCGCGCGCCGGGGGCCGCGAGCGCCTGCATGTCCGCGACCTGCCCGACCGCGACGACACGGTCGCCGCGCACCAGCACCGCCTCCGCCTGCGGGTGAACGGGGTTCATCGTCACGACGGTCCCATTGACGAAGAGTGTGTCATGCAGCGGCACCGGGCGCTCCGTTCGCGAAAGAGTGCGGTGGGTCAGTCATGGCATCAGTCGTGGCGCTGTGCGAGGTCCGGGACGGTTTCGGGATCGACGAGGTTGGAGAGAAGATTCTGCGTTGGCTCGCCGTTTCTCTGCGCCTGCGCCGACAGCATGTACTGCATCTTCTTCGTGCGGTAGAGATTGTCCTCCAGTAATCGCCGGTTGTTTGAGATGAGGTCCGCGAGTAGGGCGACGGCGAAGAGCACCGCGCCGATCATCGAGAAGATGAGCGCGATGATCAGCGACTGGATGTGCCGTGGGCCTTTCTCGCCGAGAATGAGGTAGAAGTAGAGGAACCGCCCGACGAGCGCCGCGCCGATCAGCAGAAACATCGTTGCGAAGATGGCGAAGGTCTTGAGCGGCTCGTACATCGCCCAGATGCGGAGCATCGTCGCGGCGGAGCGCTTGATGTAACTCCAGACGCTCGGGAAGAGCCGCGACGGTCGCGTGACCCGCGACGAGATCGGCACGCTCGTGACGCTGATGTTCTTTTTGCCCGCCTGAATCAGCGTTTCCAGCGTGTAGGTGTAGCGCGTGACGACATTGAGGCGCATCGCCGCGTCGCGCGAGAGGGCGCGGAAGCCGCTCGGCGCGTCCGGAATGCTCGTGCCACTCATCCGCCGCATCGTCCACGACCCGAACGCCTGCAAGCGTTTCTTCATTGGGCTGAAGTGCGCCACGTCCTGCGTCTGGCGATCACCGATCACCATGTCGGCGTCGCCATCGAGGATGGGCCGCACGAGCGCCGCGATGTCCGCGCCGCTGTACTGATGATCGCCGTCCGTGTTGACGACGATGTCCGCACCCAATGTCAGGCAGGCGTCGAGGCCCGTCTGGAAGGCGGCGGCAAGCCCCTTGTTGTGCGTGTGGCGGACGACGTGCGTCGCGTTGCACATCTGCGCGACGAGGATCGTGCGGTCGTCGCTCCCGTCGTCGATCACGAGGGTTTCGATCGCGTTGATGCCGTCGATGTGCGCGGGGATGTCCGCGAGCACGGCGGCGAGCGTCGTCTCCTCGTTGTAGCAGGGGATCTGGATAATCAGCTTCACGCGCCCGCGTCTCCTCGCTCGAATCCGGCGGCCCGCAGGTACGCAAGCCCTTCCCGTATGTCCGCAACGTCATAGTAGTAATCGAACTCACATGCGGGCACGGTGTCCGGTCGCAGGTAGGATACAACCATCGCGAAATCTACGCGACCACGCCCCGGTATCAGATGATCGCGCAGCCCCTCGCAGTCGTGCAGGTGCATCGCGACGAGGCGGTGCCCGAGCTGTTTCAGCCACTCCTCGTGCGGCGTGTAGCCGAGGTTCGCCTGCCGCTGCGCGTGCCCGGTGTCGTGCCAGTAACCGAGGAGCGGCGAGGCGACGCGGTCGAAGATCGCCGCGTAATCCTCCAGCGCCGGGATGTCCCGATAATCCTGCCGCGACTCGATGCCGAGGCGCACGCCCGTCTGCTCGGCATAGGGCACGAGGTCCTGAAGGCTCAGCAGCAGACGGTCGAGCGCGGGGCCGACGATGCGGCGGCGCGCGGCGACAATTGTTTCGCGCAGCGTGGCGAATGTATCGGTCTCCGCCAACCCGTCGCGGTACATCGCGTCCAGCCGCTGCTCATCGTCCGGCAGGACGACCAATTCGCCCGCGTGCACGACAATTGCATCCGCGCCGAGGCGGGCGGCGAGGTCCATTGTCCCTTTGGTGAGGGCAACGGCGTGGCGGCGTTCGTCGTCATCCTCCGCGACGAGGGAGGGATCGGGGATGCGGTTACCGCGCGCGTCGGTCGGGCGCGGGCAGAAGTTGTGCACGCTGGAAACGACGAGGTCCGGGCGCGCGAGCAGTTGCTCTAGTTGCTCATGCGTCGGCATGTAATTAATCTCGATACGCATGCCGCCCGCGTCGCGGACGCCATCGACCATATCGCCGAGGTCGGGATACCGGCCCTGCGCGCCCCACATCGTCGAGACCGAGAGGGTTGCCATCTTATGCCGCCCACGCCTGTTTCGCGCGTGCGTAGTCCGCAGGGATCATCGCGTAGATGAGCGTATCGCGCACCGCGCCATCGGTGCCGAGCGAATCGTGCCGCAGGCACCCCTCGAACGCGAAGCCGAGGCGTTCGGGGACGTGCTTGCTGCGGTCGTTGCGGGCGTCGCAGCGGATCATCACGCGCTCCGCGTGGAGATGCTCGAAGGCGAAGGTCGTCAGGAGCCGTGCGGCCTCGCTCACGTACCCCTTGCCCTCCGCTGTTGAGCGAATCCAGTAGCCGATCTCGAACGATGGCAGGTGCCAGTCGTGCACATGCAACCCGGTGC
>JBBSII010000098.1:0-10125 GCA_038232175.1 Thermomicrobiales bacterium | reverse complement strand
GTCGGTATACCCTTTTCCATTGACAGGCCACCGCCGAAACTGCTATATCTGCCGCGCAACGACAGGCGGAATGGGAGAGAATCGCGTTACCCTGGACAAGCGGCCAATGGGAGCCGCTCGGTGATGGCGCGAGAATCACGAAGGGGAGCAAATCCAATGGCAGAGCAGCGTAACAGGAGCAATCGAGACACCCGCGATCCACATGATCTGACCCGCCGTGCCTTCCTCGGTGGGACGGCGGCAGCGGCGGCGACGGCGATCCTCGCGGCGTGTGGCAGTAGCGGCGGCGCGACGGACACCCCCGCACCCAAGGCGTCCCTAGCCGCGTCACCCGCAGCGAGTGGGGCAAGCCCGGCGGCGACAACGGCGGCATCCGGGAGCGCGGCAGCGGCGACGAAGCCTGCTGCGGCGAGCACGAGCGCGCCCGCCGCGACCGGTGGCGCGGCCCCCGCGCCCACAACGGCGGCAGCGGCGGGAAACGCGAAGAAGGGCGGCGTCCTCAAGGTTGGCGTGCAGGGCGACCCCGTCGCGCTCGACCCGCACAGCACCAGCCTCACCGCGACGAACCACATCGTCGAGCACATCTACGGCCGCCTCGTGACCATCGACGCGACCCTCTCGCCAAAGCCGGACCTCGCGGAGTCGTGGGAGATCGCGCCGGATGGCCTCGTCTACACCTTCAAGCTCCGCAAGGGTGTCAAGTTCCACAACGGCCAGACGCTCGTCGCAGGGGACGTGAAGTATTCGTACGAGCGCGTGCTGGACCCGAAGACGAAGTCCACGAGCACGGCGGGCCTCTCCAGCATCGACAAGATCGAGACGCCGGACGACGGCACGGTGAAGATTACCCTGAAGAAGCCGAACGCCGCCTTCCTCGTCGGCCTGTGGAGCCCGAACTACGCGATTGTCCGCAAGGAGGACATCGACAAGAACGGCGACCTGACGAAGTTCGCGAACGGCACCGGCCCGTTCAAGTTCAAGGAGTACGTCCCGAACACGAAACTGACGCTGGAGCGGTTTGCGGACTACTACGAGGCAGGCAAGCCCTACCTCGACGGCATCGAGTTCGTCCCGGTGCCGGACGACACGGCCCGCAGCACGGCGGTGCGCACCGGCACGGTGGACTTCGTCGAGTACGCCCCCGCGAAGGACATCCCGCAACTGAAGGCGGACAAGAGCCTCGTCATCGCAGGGGATCAGAACACGAACATCCGCTACCTCGGCTTCAACCTGACGCAGAAGGACAAGCCGTGGGCGAACCCGAAGGTGCGGCAGGCGATTAGCCTCGCGATGGACCGGCAGGCGATTGTCGATGCCGCCTTCTACGGCCTGGCGATCCCGACGCTGACCGTCTTCCCGCCCGGCTACTGGGCAACGCTCGACACGAAGGTCGCGCCGCAGGACATCAAGACGGCGAAGGCGATGCTTGCGGACGCCGGTTTCCCGAACGGCTTCAAGACGACGATCAAGACGTGGTCGTCGTACCCATTCCTCTCCAACGCCGCGATCGCGGTGCAGGATCAGTTGAAGCAGATCGGCATCCAGGCCGAGGTCCTGCAGGAGGACAACGGCACCTTCATCGCGGACAACAACGCCAAGAGCTACGAGTTGCTCGTCAGCGGCACCTCCGGGTACACCGATCCGAACGAGATCATGCTCGGCAACTTCGGGACGGGGCTGGCCTCCAACAACTCCGGCTACAGCGATCCCGACTTCGACAAACTGGTCACGGACGGCGTCGCGACGACGAAGCAGGAGGACCGCAAGAAAGTCTACGCCCAGTTGCAGCAGAAACTGCTGGCGGACAACCCGTGGGTGATGCTCTACGTCGGCAGCCAGTACGAGGCGATGAAGACCTACGTCAAGGGGTACGTCCACAACCCGACCGGCACGAACATCGCGCTCAAGGATACGTGGCTGGACAAGTAATGAGTAGCGAGTAGCAAGTAGCGAGTAACGAAGGGAGTCGCATCCACTCGTTACTCACTACTCGTTACTCGCTACTTCTCAGGAGCGCCGCATGGGCAGATACATCACACGGCGATTGGCGCTGCTCCTGCCGGTGCTGATTGGCGTGTCAATTGTTACGTTCATTCTGATCCACCTGCTGCCCGGCAATGCGCTCGATCTCCTAATCGGTGTTGACCAGCGCATGACGGTGGAGGACAAAGCGCGGCTCCGCCACGAATACGGCTTCGACGCGCCGCTGCCCGTGCAGTACCTCAAGTGGGCGGATCATGTGGTGCACGGCGATCTCGGCAAGTCGCTCCGTAGTGGCCGCTCGATCACGGAGGAGTTGCGCCTGCGGATGCCCGTCACGTTCGAACTGACGCTCCTCGCCGCGATCTTCGGCGGCATCCCGGCGATCCTCTTCGGCATGGTCGCCGCCGTGAAGCGGAACAGTTGGATGGATCACGCGGCGACGCTCGTGACGCTCATCGGCGTCTCGCTGCCGAATTTCTGGCTGGCGACGCTCCTCGTGCTGATCTTCTCGCTCAAGCTTCACTGGTTGCCGCCGATCCAGTACGTCACGTTCTCCGAGAGCGTCGGCGAGAACCTCAAGCACATGATCCTCCCCGCGATCGCGCTCGGCGCGCCCCTGGCGGCGGTCGTGATGCGGCAGACGCGCTCGGCGATGCTCGAAGTGCTGGGGCAGGAGCATGTGCGCGTGGCGCGGGCGAAGGGGCTGCGCGAGGCGCTCGTCCTGAATCGGCATGTGCTCCGCAACGCCCTCATCCCGATTGTGACGGTCTTCGGCATCCAGATCGCCCGTCTGCTCGGTGGCGTCTTCATCATCGAGCAGATTTTCGCGCTGCCGGGCATTGGCCGCCTGACGCTCGACGCGATCCAGAACCGGGACTACGCCATCGTGCAGGGCGTGACGCTCGTGCTCGCGGTCGTCTTCGTCGTCATCAGCCTGATTGTGGACGTGCTCTACGCCGTCATCGACCCACGCATCCGGGTGAGCTAAGGGGAAACCGAGTGAACCGCAGAGGCGCAGAGGACGCGAAGGGGGAGGAAAACTTAACACAGAGGACACGGAGCGCACAGAGGGCACAGAGAAAAGAAAATGTATTTGGTCCCTCTCCGTGCCCTCTATGTCCTCTGCGCTCTCTGTGTTCGTTCCTTTTCCTTCTCCTGGTGCCTTCTCTGTCTCTGCGGTCGATATTCGTGTCGATTCGGGAGGTTAGCTGTGCAATCTGAGGGTGCGGTGGCACTGCCGCTGCAAGCAGCGCCGGAACAGCGGCGACGGGGGCGCGCGTGGTCGTCGTTCCGGCGGCAGAAGCTCGCGATGGCGGGGGTGGTGATCGTCGGCTTCTTCATGGTCCTCGCGGTCGTCGGGCCGATTGTCGCGCCGTACGACCCGCTGAAGCAGACGATCAAGGAGCGGTTCATGCCGCCGCGGAGCGCACACTGGCTAGGGCAGGACGAGTTCGGGCGGGACATCCTGAGCAGGCTCCTGCACGGTGCGTTCATCTCATTCGAGGTTGGTGTGGTGAGCGTCGCCCTGGCGGGGGTCTTCGGCGTTCTGTTCGGACTGGTCGCGGGGTACTGGGGCGGCTGGCTCGACACCTGCCTGACATTGGCGATGGACGTGCTCTACTCGTTCCCCGGCCTCCTGCTCGCGATTGCGCTCGTCGCGGTGCTCGGCAACTCGCTGCGCAATGTCTTCATCGCGATCTCCGTCACGAGCATCCCGACCTTCATGCGCATCGTGCGCGGCTCCGTCCTCTCCATTCGGCAGACCCCCTATATCGAGGCAGCGACGGCGGCGGGCGTCTCCACGCCCCGGATTCTCGCCCGCCATATCTTCCCGAATGTCACGCCGCCGCTCATCGTCCATAGTTCCCTGACCTTCGCGTTCGCGGTGCTGGCGGAGGCGTCGCTGGCGTACCTCGGGCTGGGGAACAAGCCGCCGTCACCGTCGTGGGGGTCGATGCTGAACAGCAGCTACGGCTTCCTCGAAACCGCGCCGTGGGTCTCGATCTTCCCCGGCGTCGCGATCGCGCTCACGGTGCTCGGGTTCAACTTGTTCGGCGACGGCATCCGCGACGCGCTCGATCCCCGGCTGCGGTGACAGAAACCGGAGATCAA
Organism: Thermomicrobiales bacterium; assembly: GCA_038232175.1. Lineage (GTDB taxonomy): Bacteria > Chloroflexota > Chloroflexia > Thermomicrobiales > JALYUS01 > JALYUS01. The sequence goes on along the minus strand of JBBSII010000098.1, from coordinate 6,030 downwards.
TCACAGAGGGAAGACAGAGAAAATGCGTGATAAGCGGATTGCTTCGCATCGTTTTGGGGAGTGGGGCGAGTGGTGGGTGGCGACGCAAGGGGTGTTATTCGTCGCGGCGGCGATTGCGCCGGGGAAAGGGCGGGCGTGGTCGCCGGGATGGCGGCGGGCCGGACGCATCGTGGGGCTGCCGCTCGCGCTCACGGGCGTGGGGTTGGCGAGGGCGGGCTTCCGCAATCTCGGAACGAACCTGACGCCGCTGCCGCACCCGAAGGATGACGCGACGCTCGTGCAGGACGGCGTCTACGGCGTCGTGCGGCACCCGATCTACGGCGGCGTGATCCTCGGCACGCTCGGCGCGGGCCTATTGACCGGCAATCGGACGCGCACGCTCCTCGGCCTTGTCTTCCTCGCCTTCTTCGATGCCAAAGCCCGCAAAGAAGAGGCGTGGCTGACCGAGAAGTTCCCCGCCTACCCCGCCTATCGCCGCGCCGTCAAGAAACTCATCCCGTACGTCTACTGACAACCCGGAGGGAATTGAACCACAGAGGCACAGAGAACACAGAGAAAATGCAGAGAAGGAGAAAAGAAGTTGTTTTCCCTCTCTTCCCGTCTCTGCGTCCTCTGCGCCTCTGCGGTTCGTCCCCGGTTTCATTCCCGGTTTCCTCCCCGTCATTAGCCGAGGCGAAGAAGGAGCGACGCGCCGAGGGGGCCGACGAAGGGGAGGGGGCGGATAGCGTTCGTGACGCGGCGGAGGCGCGTGGGATTGGTGAGGAGGCGTTGCGCCCATGCTTCCGCGTGGTGCTGCGTCAGGAACCGGCGGCGGACGCGCCGCTCGTACGGAAGCAGGGCGCGGCGCGAGAGATCGCCGCTGTCGAGTGTGGCGATGAGCGTCTCCGCCGCCCAGATGCCGGATTGGAGCGCGGGGTAGATCCCCGCCCCCGTCATCGGGCCGACGAGCGCGGCGGCCTCCCCGACGAGCAGCACGCCATCGCCCACGAGCGGGCCGCGCCGGGGCGCGAGCGCGAGCGGCCAGGAGCGCGGGGGCAGTTCCTCCGTCACGGTCGCGCCCGCCAGCCACGGCGTGCCCGCCATGAACCGGGCGAAAAGGTCGCGCAGGTGGGCGGTCTCCGCCGCGTCGGCCGAGGGCGCGAGCGTGCCGATGCCGACGTTCGCGCCGCCATCGGGGAGGGGCAGCAACCAGCCGTACCCCGGCGCGGTCTGTGCGTCGTACGCGAAGACGATGCAGCCCTCCCATGCTGGGGGAAGTGAGACGCCCGTCGCGTAGGCGCGGAGGGCGACACCGACCTGCCCGGCGTGCGTCGTCTCGTCGCCGCGCACCGCTCGCGCGATCCGGGAGCCGTAACCATCCGCGCCGATCACCGCGCGGGCATGGATGGTTGTTGTTGCGCGCGCGTCGCCGCCCGTCACACCGATGACAACGCCGCGCTCGCGCAGGAGGTCGCGCACGTGGAGGTGCAGCACCGTCGCCCCCGCACGCTCGGCGGTGCGGACGAGCGCGGTGTCGAAGACATGGCGGGGAATGACGCGCGCATCGTCCCGGCTCCGATGTTTGGTACGCAGGACGAGCGGCCGCGTCCCCGGTGCGACGATCACCGCGCCGTTCAAGGGGCGGTACGGCGCGAGCGTTGGGGCATCGACGCCGAGCGCGCGGGCGAGCGTGATGCCGCCGCAGCCGATCAGGTCGCCGCACGGCTTGGTGCGCGGGAATTGCTGCCGGTCGATGAGCGCGACGGTGAACCCTGCCCGCGCGAGCGTGATCGCCGCCGCGCTCCCGCCCGGCCCGGCCCCGACCACCGCAATGTCGTACTCGTACGCCGCCAATCGTCCTCCCGCTCATTGAAAATCGAAAAAGCAATTCGAGACAGGCCATTGTGTCGCATGGTATACTACCCAGGTGCGTCCTCGCAGAACCGCTGGTATGGATCAGCCGCGAGACGAAAATGCGCGAGCGAGGTTCCGACCAGCGAGCGAGAAGGTAAGGACTGTGGCAAAGAGTTTGTATGTTGGTGGGCTGCCCTATTCCACGACGGAGACCGCTGTGCGCGAGCTCTTCACCGATGCCGGTGAAGTGAGCACGGTGCGCCTCATCATGGACCGCGAGACGGGGCAAAGCAAGGGCTTTGCGTTCGTTGACATGGTCGACGATGCGGGGGCGCAGGAAGCGATCACGAAGTTCAACGGCTACCAGTTCGGTGGTCGGTCGTTGGTCGTTAACGAAGCCCGCCCGCGCGAAGAGCGCACTGGTGGCGGCGGTGGTGGTGGCTACGGCGGCGGCGGCGGAAGCCGTGGTGGCGGCGGTGGTTACGGTGGCGGTGGTGGCAGCCGTGGTGGCGGCGGTGGCTACAGCGGCGGCGGCGGCGGTCGCCGGGACTACTAGACCGCACCAATTTCCAGCAACGACAAAGCGACGGGGGCCATTGCGGCCCCCGTCGCTCTTTTTGTGTGAATGGTGGTTTTCCCTAACCCCCAGCCCCCTTCCCTCGGCGGGAAGGGGGGCCGGATACGTTAGAAATTCGGGGCGGGAACGGTCACGACGGGCGGGGCCGCCTGCGTGACGCCGTTCGCGCGGAGGAGGTCATTCGTGATGTGGGCGATCTCCTGCGCCGCGTGCGCCGTCTGGCTGGCCTGCTCGCTCTTACCGCCGTTGTAGAGGTCGTACGCCTGCTTGTAGAGGTTCTGCGCGGTGGTCACGTAGAAGCCGAGGTCACCGGCGCTCCCGTTCGCCTTGGCAACAGTGCCCGCGTTGACGATGTCCTGATACGCACGGGCGAGGTCATTGCTGGCCCGCGCCTTCAACTGGTCTGCGGTCGGGGTGGTCTGGGGTGTCGGCGGGGCAGGGCGGGTGGCCGCCGACGGCAACCCCGTTGTCCCGATTGCCGCCTCGATCAGTTGCCGCGCGCTCTGGATCGATCCCATCGCGGCGCGGGCGTACCCGGATGCCTTCGTCAGGTAATTCGCCGTGGACGCGGTTTGCGCCTGCCCCTGGAGCGTGGATGCCCGGTCAATCAGGCTGTTGACGATGCTCAAATCCGTCTTACCATTGGCGAAGTCCCGATCCGCTTTGATGCTCGTCAGTTCCTGCGTTAGCCGCGTGAGGTCGGCGGTGACGGATGCGGTTGTCGGCGTGGCGGAACCGCGTCCGCCCGGTCCGCCCCTCGGACCGTTGCCATCCATTCCACGTCCGCCCGGCCCGGGCTGGCCCATTGGTGGTCGGCCGCCGGTCTGGGCGGTGGGCGCGGTACCGCCCGGTGTCGCCGTCGGTGGGTCCGCCGCCATTACGATGCCGCCCGTCAGCCCGATGCCGAGTAGCGCTGCCGCGAGAGCACGTTGTGCGCGTGTTGCCATCTGGAACAATCCTTTCGTCATGGGCATGGCGCCCGGTGATCGTCGTACCGGACCATTTCCGGTATGTTCTAAGCGTATGCGCCCGCGCTGAGAAGACGGCGCGCCGAGAATGAGAGATCGGTGAGAATAGCCCCGCGTGGCAGCGACACAAACGCTGGCGCAGAGAAAATGCAGATCTGGTGCTCGTGCGCTGTTATAGCGGGGGTATGCCGGGGAGGATGAGCGTGACGTTTGTGCCGTCGCCGGGGCGGCTGGTGATCGCCGCCGTGCCGCCGTGCGCCTCGACAATCGCGCGCACGATGGCGAGGCCGAGGCCGAGGCCACCTTGACCCGCCTGCCGCGCGCGGGCGGTGTCCGCGCGATAGAAGCGATCCCAGATGTGCGGCAGGTCATCGGGCGCGATGCCCGTTCCGTTGTCCGCGATGGTGACGACGGCGCTATCGCCCGACCGCGCGACGCCAATCGTGATCGTGCCATCCTCCGGCGTGTGGGCGCGGGCATTGGCGCAGAGGTTGAGGAGCACCTGGCGGAGTTGGTCGGCGTCACCCTGCACGACGACTGCGGCATTCACCGGCGTCGTGACCGTAACGGTTTGATCCGACGCGAGCAGGCGCGTTTCGTCCGCGACGTGCGCCGCGAGCGCGGAGAGATCGACGGGCGCACGCCGCATCGTTGATGACGGGTTGGCGTCGAACCGCGTGAGCGTCAGAAGGTCGTCGACGAGGCGACCCATCCGCGCGATCTCACCCTCCATCCGCCGCACCAGGCGGGTGCGCGCCGCCGGGTCGTCGTGATCCGCGCCGAGCAGCAGCACGTCCACGCCGCCGCTGAGCGCCGCGAGGGGCGTGCGCAGTTCGTGCGACGCATCGGCGATGAAGCGGCGCTGCGTGCCGAACGCCGCCTCGACGCGGCGCACCATCTCATTGAAGTCGTGGGCGAGGTGCGCCAATTCGTCGTCGCCCGCAGGGACCGCGACGCGACGGCTGAGGTCACCCGCCGCGATGGCGCGGCTCGCGGTCGCCATGCGCCGCAGTGGGCGCAGCACGCCGCGCGTGAGCGGGATCATCAGCGCAGCGGTGAGCAGGATCGCGAGCAGCGTGCCAACACCGAGGAGGAACCGAATGCGACCGAGCAGGTCGTCGATGCTCTGGAGCGACGTGCTCAACTGGAGCACGCCCACCGGCTGATTCGCCGGGCCGGTCTCCCGCGTCAGCGGAATCAGGACGATCAGCACCGGGCCATCCGGCGTCTGATAGCGAAAATGCCGCTCCTGGTTGGCACCGGCGACGGCGCGGTACGTCGCGGGGTCGAGGGCGGGGGCAAGCACCGTTGTGATTCCGGCGAGCGCGGGGCCGTCACCGAGGGTGGCGCCGTCCGCAGCCATTGTCCGCGCGGCGGTGTCGCGCGTCGTCAGATACCGCGCGAGGTCGGCGATGGGGCGAGCATCGTTCGGCACGGGGACGGGCTGATCGGTGCGCGGCGGGCGCGCGCCGCGCGGGCCGGGGCCGTTGAGTCGCTCGTTGATCGCGGCGCGCGCCGATGTCTGGAGGTTCGCCGCCGCGTTGTCCGGCAGCACGCGCCCCAGCGTCACGAGCAGGATCACCCCGAAGAGCAGGAGCGTCCCCGCCAGCACGGTCGTCGCGAGCAGCGTCAATTTCCAGCGCAGAGGCAGCGCCAATCGGTTCATCGGTGTCAGGGCCGCAGGGTGTAGCCGACGCCGCGCACCGCCTGGATGCGCTCGTGGCGACCATCGCCGAGTTTGGCGCGGAGATAGCGCACGTAGACATCGACGACGTTCGTATCGACCGCCTGATCGTATCCCCAGACGCGGTTGAGGATCGCGTCCCGCGTGAGCACCTGCCGGGGGTGCACCATGAAGCATTCCAGCAGGTCGAACTCGCGCGGCGTCAGCGGGATCGCGGCGCCATTATCCGTCACCTCGCGCGTATTGCGGTTCAGCGTCAGGCCGCCCACGGTCAGCACGCTCCCGACGGTGATGTGATGCCGCCGCAGCACGGCCCGGATGCGCGCCAGCAATTCGGCGAACTTGAAGGGCTTCGGCAGGTAGTCGTCCGCGCCGTGATCGAGGCCGGCGATCCGGTCCTCCACCTCGCCGCGCGCGGTCAGCATGATGATCGGCACCTCGCTGCGGGCGCGGAAGGTGCGGCAGAGCGTCAGCCCGTCGATGCCAGGGAGCATCACATCGAGCAGGATCAGTTGGGGCCGCACCCGCTCGAATGTCGGCAGCGCGTCCCGCCCGTCGCGCACGCTGTGCACCGTGAAGCCCTCGTAGGTCAGGCCCATCGTCAGGAACTCGATGATCGTCTCCTCATCCTCGACGAGGAGGACGGAGAGGGGTGCGCCGTCGGAATGCTCCATGCGTTTGTCCTTGCTCCCGCGTCCGTGCCCAGTGCGATGCCGTCTCCACGCAGTGTAGCGGATGTGCATGAAACCTCACCGTGCGAAAAATGAGAGAATGATGAGAGTTGCCGTGCACACCGACGACTTCACATCCGCTCATGCATAGAAATCGGGCGACTGCTTCAGTGTTTTCCATTGTCGGCGGTCATGCCCGTAGATGATGAGGGCGACCTGCTCACGCTCCGCGAGGTCGCGCAGTTTGCGCGTGCTGGCGCGCACCGCCTCCTCATCCGCGTCGAAATGGCTGACTTT
>JBBSII010000097.1:0-10154 GCA_038232175.1 Thermomicrobiales bacterium | reverse complement strand
GGTATACTTGAAATACGAACGTATGATCTTCACCGATTATACAGATAGTGTGAGATTCTGAAGGAGTGTCCCGTACTAATGACGACAGTCGTCGCATTTACCGCCGATAACGTTTGTCAACTGACTGGACTGACAAAGCGTCAGCTCAGTTATTGGGATCGCACGGGCTTGTTTCCGCCTCGATACGCGGATGAAAACCGGCGACTCCCATTCAGTCGCATCTACGATTTCCGCGACGTTGTTGGGTTGCGGACGATCGCCCTTCTTATTAACAAGTACAACGTTCCCACGCGGCGACTTCGTCATGTGGGTGAGTGGCTTGCTCAACATCACGAAACGCCATGGGCGAGCATCAAATTCTATGTTGGTGGGGGCAAGGTCTTCTTCGATGATCCGAGAACCGGTGAGCGCATGGCGACGCAGCAACAGGGGCAACAGGTTTTTCCCTTCGAGATGATTGGAGTTATTCGCGATATGGAGGAGGCCGCAAACCGCCTGCGCCAGCGAACGCCTGATCAGATCGGGCGTATCGTACGAGATCGACAGGTTCTGCATAACGTCCCAGTATTGGCGGGAACACGTATCCCTACGTCCGCAGTGTGGAACTTTCATGAAGATGGGTACGATACTGACGCGATTATTCATGCCTATCCACGGCTAACTCCGGATGATATTCAAGCAGCGGTCGTATACGAAATGGCGCTACGGCAGAAACGTGCAGGATAGAGGGTGGCGCCGCCCGCCAAAATGTTCCTCATCATTGATGAGAATGTTGATGACGCAGTTGGTCACTATCTTCGAGAACGAGGACATCGGGTAGGGTTTGTGCGGGACCTTTTCGCGGGCGGCATCAAGGACCCAGTCATCGCCGTTCTCGGTAATGAAGATAGTGCCATTATTGTTACACATGACAAGGACTTCAAAGGATTAGTGAAACGAGCGCCAGAGGGCACACGGCAGCGGTTCCGCAAATTAGGCCGGATCAGTCTCCAATGCAAGGAACCCAAGCAAAAAAACGAATTGAGAATCTGATCGAATCTATCGAGTTTGAGTTCCTCCAAGTAAATAAACGCCCTGACCCGCGGGTTGTGTCCAGAAAGTTCTGTAAATAGGTCGCCGCTTTGACACGCGGCCATCGTCCTCCACGATCGGTAGTGGCAACAAACCGGATCGAAGGAGGAACACGATGGCCTACAGACAGCGTACCGGCATCCCAGCAGCAACACAATCCATCCTGACGGACGATCCCGACTTCCTGCGCCTGATCGTCGAGCGCGTCGTCCAGGTGGTGCTCGAAGCCGAGATGACCGCGCACCTGCACGCCGAGCCCTACGAGCGCAGTGGGGAGCGGCGAGGCTACCGCAATGGCTACAAGCCCCGCCAACTCAACACCCGCGTCGGCACGCTCACCTTGCAAGTGCCGCAGGATCGAGACGGGACCTTCTCGACGCAACTCTTCGCGCGCTACCAGCGCAGCGAGAAGGCGCTCGTGCTGGCACTGATGGAGATGTACATCGAGGGCGTCTCCACCCGCAAGGTGCGGGAGATTACCGAAGTTCTGTGCGGCACCAGTTTCTCGAAGAGCCTCGTCTCCGAGTTGGCCGGACAGATGGACGAGGAGTTAGACGCATGGCGGAACCGCCCGCTGACCGAGCCGACCTATCCCTATCTCAGCGTAGATGCGCGCTACGAACACGTCCGGCAAGGCGGGCAGGTCGTTAGCCAGGGCGTCTTGATCGTTGCGGGTGTGCGGGCGGACGGGCACCGGGAGATCCTCGCGGTCGAAGTCGCGGATACCGAGAGTGCGGCGATGTATCATCACCTCTTCTCAGACCTCAAAGCACGCGGCCTCAGCGGCGTGCGACTGGTGACGAGCGACAGCCACGCGGGATTGAAGGCGGCGATTGACCGGCATTTCCAAGGCGCGAGTTGGAACAGGTGTCAAGTGCACTTTTCTCGCGATGTGGTCGGCATGGTGGGAGCAGTGCGGCGCAGAGAGTTGGCAGCGGATCTTCGAGAAATCTTCGCGGCGACACGCGGAGAACAGGCATTGGCAACAGCGGAGGCGGTTGCAGCACGCTGGGAGCCGACCCATCCGGCGGTCGCGCGACTGGTGGAGGAAGGGGTCGAGGATTGTCTCGCCTGCCTGGCTTTCCCTTTGGCGCATCGGGCGCGGATTCGCACGACCAACGGCCTGGAGCAGTTGCACGAGGAGATCAAGCGACGCACGCGGGTCGTGCGCATCTTCCCGAATGCCAATGCTTGTCTGCGGCTCGTGACGGCATTGTGTATCGAGTAATCGGAGGAATGGGTCAGCGGACGGCGCTATCTTGACCTCGGAGGCCTGTTTCCGAGCATCGCAAAGGAGGAAGTATTCGTGGGCTAGATAAGAGATTCGCCACCCGAACTGCATTTGCCTTTGCCGCAGTAGACTGGTACCATGGAGATCATTCTCTTCTCGTGCATCGGTCTCCGGTAGCGCTGCGGCGTGCATTGAGGGGAAGCCTCTAATAGAGGAAAGGACTTCACTATGCGCATTCTCGTCGTCGGTGCCGGGATCGGTGGCCTGACCGCCGCCCTCGCTTTGCGTCGGGCCGGCTTCGACGCTCACGTCTACGAGCAGGCCAGCGCCCTGCGCGAGGTGGGTGCCGGTGTCGCCATCAGCCCCAACGCCGTCAAGGTCCTGCACCACCTTGGTCTCGCCGAAGCCCTCCGCTCCGTCGGCGTCGTTTCCCGCTCGATGGACACGCGTGATTGGCAGACTGGCGCGCTCCTGGGTCGTGTGCCGCTCGAGGAGGACGCGGTGGCCCGCTGGGGCGCGCCCTTCTATCACCTGCATCGCGCCGACCTCCACGACGCACTACGCACCGCCCTCGGCGACGAGCACATCACCCTCGGTGCCCGCTGCGTCGCCGTCGAGCAGGGCGACGACGCCGTGACGGTCCACTTCGCCGACGGGCGCGACGCGAGCGGCGACCTGCTGATCGGTGCCGACGGCATTCACTCCGTGGTACGCGAGCACGTTGCGGGACCCGACCGGGCGAACTGGGCGCGTCAGATCTCGTGGCGCGGCCTTGCGCCTGCGGCGGTCGGGCACAAGGTCGGGCTGGAAGTGCGCCACCACTCCTTCTGGGGGCCGCGCCAGCAGTTCGTGACCTTTTACGTTGCGGGCGGGCGGCTGGTGAACTGGGTGGGCAACACGCAGAGCGACGAGGAGTGGCACGAAGAGTCGTGGTCGACTCGTGGCGATCGCGACGCGGTGCTGACTCTCTATGCTGAATGGCATCCCCAGGTGCGCGCGCTGATCGCGGGGACCGAGCGAGTGTTCAAGTGGGCGCTGTTCGACCGGCCGCCGCTGGAGACGTGGACGCGCGGGCGCGTGACGCTGCTGGGGGACGCCGCCCACCCGATGCTTCCATACATGGCACAGGGCGGTAGCCAGAGCATCGAGGACGCGTTTGCGCTGGCGCATTGCCTCACTGCGAATCCCGACGATCCGCAGCGCGGGATCAACGAGTACGCCGAGCGCCGACGGGAGCGCACCGCTGCCGTCCAGGCTGCTTCACGCAATGCCGGGCAGTTGGTGCAGTTAACGGACGCAGCGGAGGTAGAGGCGCGGAACGCACACCTGAGCGCCAGTCCGGAGGCGCCGATCGCCCGGTTCGACTGGCTCTGGAGCTACGACGTGGAGAGAGCGATGGCAGAGGGATAGGCGCGGTCGGATCGGGGTAACGGGCAATAGGGAGAGGGGCGCTCGCTGAGCCCGTTCGATGCACCTGCGATGATTTGAGCAGCGTGGAGGAATCTACAGAACTTCTCGGACACAACCGACCCGCGATTTATTATGGTTGTCACGGAAACTTCATTTCAGGTGATTCGATAGCAAATGATGATCCATGCCGCGATTTTCGACTTCGATGAACTGCTCATCAATCTCCAGACATTGCACTTCGCGGCGGATCGCGCCACGCTCGCGGACCTGGGGCATGCCTACGACGACCTGCCGGAGGTGATTCGCCTCGGCTCGTCCGGGCGGCGGATCAGCGAACTGCTCGCGGAGATGCGGGGGCACTTCAGCATCACGGATTCCGTCGATGCGCTGATGCAGCGGCGAAAGGGCCACTTTCTCGCGGCGCTCAGCGACGCCCCGACGCTCCCCGCCATGCCCGGCGCGGTCGAGGCCGTCAGGGTGCTCCATGCGGCGGGGTATCCACTCGCAGTGACTTCCTCCGGCATCCGCGAGTACATCGCACTCGTCCTCGGTCGTCTCGGCATCACCGACTGCTTCGGCGTGATTGTCACCGGCGCGGACGTGACGCACGGGAAGCCCCACCCGGAGCCGTACCTCGTCACGGCGGTGCGGCTTGGGCTTTCGCCCGCCGAATGCGTCGTCTTCGAGGATGCGACGGTCGGCGTGCGCGCGGCGAAAGCGGCGGGGATGCGCTGCATCGCCGTGCCGAACCCGGACGCGATGCAGCCGCAGGACCTCGCGGCAGCCGACCTCATCCTACCGAGCCTGAGCGAATTCACACCCGCATTGCTCGCGCGATGGAAATAATAGGAAGCATTGAGTAACGAGTAATGAGTAACGAGTAATGAGCAACTCCTACAGTCACCTCCACTCGTTACTTATTGTTTTTCACTCGTTACTCGTTACTCACTACTCACTACTCACTACTCGCTTCCCCGTACCGATGCGCACCCCGCGCGGTGTACTTCGTCAGCGATGCCCGGAGTGCCGCGTCCAGGTCCACGCCGACAGTGTTGGCGGTCGCGATGACGATGTACAGGAGATCGCCGAGTTCGTCCGCGAGGGCGTGTTCGGCCTCGGTCGGTTTTTTGCGCTTCGGGCCGTAACGATGGTTGAACTCGCGCGCGACTTCGCCCACCTCCTCCATCAGGCGCGCGAGTTGCGCCAGTGGCTCCCAGTAGCCGCCGTGCGCCCGAATCCATTCATCCACCGCCTGTTGCGCCCCTGTGATCGTCAACAGTTCCGTTGTCACATCTCTCTCCTTTTTCCTCGTACCCCATCTGCCGCATACCACTGTAGAATGATTGTACGGCGACCTGAGGTTGTGATCTGTGATCGCCAGCGTGGGAAAGAAACCTGATTCTATGCCTGGATACGAAAGGGATACCGTGTGCTACACTGCGAAACACAACGATGACGAGGAGCGAGAAGCGAGAGCAGAGAATCCGCGAGAGTCCGACTAACGTTCGGTTCGACGATCTCGACCTCGTGCTTCGCGACTATGGATTCGTGGTACGAAATCGCGGCACGTCGCACCATATCTACTCGCATCCGTTGATTCCAAACTCTGTGAACGTACCTCTCCACGGAGCGATGACCAAGCCCATCTACGTCAGGCAAGCAATTGCGGCGATCGACGCAGTGATCGTTCTTGGCGAGGAGCGTGCAAAGGAGAAGGAGTCAGATCAGTGAGAACCTACCCCATCGGCATTGACGACGATGACCGGACAACGAATGTCGGTGAACTGCTGGATATTACGCCGGAAATGGAAGAGATAGCGACCCGTCCGTATCCGATGATCGTTTGGCACGACAACGAAAACGGATGGACGGGAGTCATTCCTGATCTTCCTGGACTCAGCGCGGCGGGAGAGACTCCAGAAGAAATGATCGCGATTATCGAAGAGGCGAAATTACTCTGGATTGCCGCCGCGCTCGCACATGGAAGGGCCATCCCCGATCCCAGCCCTGTTCCGGCAACAATCACGGAGATGGTAGTTTCTCAGGAACTCTTCCCGTAATATTTCCATGGAGGGAGCAGAGAGCATGGCAAACGCGGATGAAATTCTCGGTATCGACGTGGGTGGATCGGGCATCAAGGGTGCGCCCGTCAATATCCAGACCGGTGAGTTGACCGGTGAGCGGTTCCGCATCAAGACGCCGCAACCCGCCACACCGGAGGCCGTCACGGAGACGATCGCGGAGGTCGTGCGGCACTTCGACTGGCACGGCAAGATTGGCATGGGCTTCCCCGCCGTCGTTAAGAACGGGACGATGTACACCGCTTCCAATATCGACCCGTCATGGATCGGCACAAATGGACAGGCGCTCGTCGAGGCGAAGACGGGATGCCCGGTGTCGATCATTAACGACGCCGAGGCGGCGGGATTGGCCGAGATGACGTTCGGCGCGGGCAAGGGCAAGGACGGCTGCGTGATGATGGTCACGCTGGGCACCGGCATCGGCACGGCGTACTTCGTCGATGGTCGGCTGGTGCCGAACACCGAACTTGGGCACATCATCATCCGTGGCAAGGATGTCGAGCGGCGGGCGTCCGCCGGCGCGCGGGAGAAGAAGGACCTCTCGTGGGAGAAGTGGGGCGAACTGCTCACCGAATACTTCCACGAGCTGGAGCGGCTGCTCTGGCCGGACCTTTTCATCATCGGCGGTGGCGCGAGCAAGGAATGGGACTCGCTCGTCCCCTACCTTAAGAACGAGACGCCGATGGTCCCGGCGCAGATGCTCAACACTGCGGGGATCGTCGGGGCCGCACTCGTCGCGCACACGGAGGAACCGGCGGCCAAGTCAGCCCCCACACGGCGACGCGCCGCGAGTGAACATTCGTAGATGGCCCCGCAGAGGCCGTGCTACTCGATGGAGCGGAGGTACCGGACGACCTGCCACCGTTCTGTCGGGGAGAGCCGCGTGTTGTACGCGGGCATTCCGCGCCCGTCCCCATTCGTGAGCAGCCAGTAGAGATCGCCATCGGTGTACTGTCGGGCGGTCGCGGTCGTCAGTTGCGAGCCGGGCTGGCCATTCTGCGCGTAAAGCGCGGCCCCCTGCGCAATTACCTCGGGCGTCGCGGGCTGCGGGTTCTTCCGCCCGGTCAGCGGCGACGTCGGCACCGAGTACCACGTCATGACGATCAGCCCGAGCACGACCAGGCCAACCGCGCCCGCCGCAAGCCCCCGCCGCAACCCGCGCCGGTTCGGCCGCACGAGCGCGGTGAAGACGATCAGCCCGACGCCGATGATGAGCAGGGCGATGCCGCGCTTCGCCTCCGGCAGCAGACGCGGCCAGAGGAAGGGCGACGGCGGCACCGGCTCCTCCGCGAACGAGGTAGGGCGCGGTTGGAGGGCGAACGGCAGTTTCACGTCCTCCGCGACATCCTGACGCCGCACGATGACCCGCGCCAGCCAGTGCTGCCCAATCACGAACCACTGTCCGGTCGCGCGGTAGTGCCCGTCACCCGTCGGGAGGAGCGGCACGGTAATAAGCCCGACATCCCGGTCGCCGCTGTTCAGCCAGATCGTGACACGGGTCACGTCGGCGCGGGGGGCGCCGGTCGTGTCGGTGATGCGGGCGTCGAAGGTCGCGTCCGAGCCTTTCGTCTCCACCGTCAGCAGGCTGCGCACGCCGTCCGCCTCCAGCGTCGGCTGCGCCACGACAACCTCGGCGGGCGCGGAGGGCACGGCGACCGATGTGAACGTGGTCGCGGCCTGCGTGTTCGCGGGGGGCAGTTGCGTGAGCAGCCCGGTCAGGCCGATCACCGCTACACCGAGCACGACCTCCGCGCTGATGCCGCGCAGGAGCATCGTCTGCGCCCGCGTCACGCCGGGGCTGTCGGCATCGCCCGCCGCGCGCCGTCCGAGCATCGCGCGGTTCAGCGCGGCGACGAGGATAATCGCGGCGACCAGCCCGACTTTGCCGATGACGACGAGGCCGTACGTCGTCGTGGCGAGCGTGCTCCGGGTCGTGTGCTCGGTGATGGCGTAGATGCCGGTGACGGTGAGCGTCGCGATGCTCGCCATCGCGACGCGCGAGAAGCGCCCGATCAGCGTTGTGGCGACCCGCCGCTGCGCCGTGCCCGTCGTGGCGTGCATGAGCGCGGGGACGAGGCTGGCGACGAGGATCAGCCCGCCGAACCAGACGCTCATCGCGGCGAGGTGCGCCCAGTCAGCGAGCATCGCGAGGGCCGGGTGGCTCTTCACATCGAGCGTGTGACCACCGAAGACGGTCATAAGCAAGAGCGCGAGGCCACCGACGAGCGCGACACCCCACCCCCAGAGCGGCGGCGTGGTCGCCTCCCCCGCCTCCTTCGCCGCCACATGCGGGCGGGCGGGGGTCGCGACGATGCCGAGCGGGAACCGGGGCAGGCGCACCCGGCTGAAGGCCGGCAGCAGCACGATCCACTCACCGAGCGCGAGCAGGAGGATCGCCTGCATCCGCCAGACCGCACCATACGTCGTGTTCTTGATGAGGTCGGTGATGCGGTCAACGCGTAACCCCTCAAGGAGCGTGACGCCGTTGACGGTTGCGACCTGCACGAGGAGCGAGAGCACATGCGCCCCGAGTGCGACGCCGAGCGCGACGAAAAGCCAGCGTTGCAGCCGCTGGTCGAGCGTCCGACGCAGGGAGGCCCGCTCGTCCGCTGGCACGTCAGTCAGGGCGGGGGCGATGCAGAAGAGGAAGATCGCGATGCCGCCAACGAGCGCGGCAATTCCCGCGTACCGCAATGCCCGGAGCAGCACCGCCAGCGCCGGGGGGCGATTCGACACGGAGAGGCCGTCGATCTGTGGCACGCTGGCGACGGGCGCGGGCGGCGGGTCGCCGGGGAGCGCGACGGTGAAGACGAACGCCCCGCGCACGACATGTCCGTCCGGCGAGAGCACCTGCCAGACGACCGAGTAGACGCCCGTCGCCAGCTTCGGCAGCCCGATGGTCAACGAGGATGGATCGGCGCCGCCCGCCGCGTCCGGTGCGACCTTGACGGGCCGCTGGCTCGCGTCGAACACCGTGGCCTTCGAGAACCCGGCCTGAAGTTGCTCGTCGAAATGGAGCGTCACGCGGTCCGGTGAATGGTCGAGCGTGCTGTTCGGCACAGGGTCCGTTTGCAGCAGCGACGTGTGCGCAGCGACTGGCAGCGGCATGCACAGGAGCGCGAGCAGAAGGACGACCAGCGCGCACCACAGGCGCGCCATCGGCATACGCGCGGCGCCGTCCATTGAGGTAATGATGCTCTCTCGTGGGTTCTTCACACGCCCCTCGCCCAAACCGCGTGGCGGTACCGCCGCACCACTCGGCGGTAGTTTACCACCGCGCGCTGATCGGCACGTCTCCACCTTCCGTACGGAATTGTACACGCCGATGGATTGGTTGCCCGCACCGTGTATCATACGGTTCCAGAACCATCCGACGCCCGTGTGACGGATCGCCAGTGACCGAAGGAGCAGCGTGCATGACCGCCACCGCCGAGCGACCGAACATCGTTCTCGTGATCACGCACGACACGGGTACCCAACTCGGCTACTACGGTGCGGGTGTCGCGACGCCGCACCTCGACGCACTCGCGGCGGAGGGCGTGCGGTTCAACCGGACCTATTGCACCGCGCCGCAGTGCTCGCCGAGCCGCGCCAGCCTCATCACGGGCTTGTACCCGCACGCGAACGGCATGATGGGCCTCGCGCATCGCGGGTGGGCGTTGCGCTCGGAGGTGCGCTGCCTGCCGCACTACCTCGCGGACGGTGGGTACGCAACGTACGTATTTGGCTTCCAGCACGAGAGTTACAACGATCCGGAGCGGCTCGGCTACCAGCACAGCGACACGTCATCAACTGCGGCGGCGGTCGTTGCGGGGAAGGTGCGTGCGTGCATCGAGTGCCAGCCGGACGCACCCTTTTACATCGTCGCGGGCTTCGATGAGACGCATCGCCCGTTCGACCGCCCCGGCTACGACATCGACCCGCCGGATCGCGTCACGGTGCCGCCGTGGTTGCCGGATATTCCGCCCGTGCGCGCGGAACTTGGGCAGATGAACGGCATGGTGAAGGCGGTTGATCGCGCCGTGGCGGAGATTCGCGCCGCGATCGCACGCCACCCGCAGGCGGACAACACGCTCTTCATCTACACGACCGACCACGGCCCCGCGATGCCGCGCGCCAAGGGTATGCTCTACGACCCCGGCATCCGCACCGCCCTCCTGATGCACTGGCCGCGCGGCTTCGCGGGTGGGCGGCAGATCGACGATGTGCTCGTCAACGCCGCCGATTGGCCGATCCCCATAGGGCTGCACGGGCGCACATTCCTGCCACTCCTGCGCGGCGAATCGTACCGACCGCACGATCACCTCTTCGCGGAACTGACGTGGCACGACCGGTACAACCCGGTGCGCGGCGTCCGCACG